>CAZUCH010000440.1:0-3003 GCA_964619045.1 uncultured Planctomycetales bacterium
AGAAGGCGCACACTTGAGAAGATGGGGTTTGCGTTTGATGGGCGCGAGCACTTGGTCTTGTTCGGTGTGTCGGCTCAGTCCGTCTGCGCGAGAGGACGGCTTGACGATCCTTCGCTCAATCGCCGGGCTGTGGTCGGCGTGCTCCGAGCCCTGCTCCACAGCGGGATTGAGGACGTCGAAGTCTGGGGGTTCGACGATCTGCTCATACCGCTCCGTCAGCAGCGCCGTTGGCTGTACGTCCACCGTCCTGTCTGCCTCAAGTCGGTGGACGAGCCCGGCGGGGACAACCCGGCGGTGTGGACGCGAGTTTCTCGATTGCTTTACAGGGACCAGAAGGCCTTTCCGCGCGAGCTCCGGGCGGCGTTCTCCCCTTTCGCGCTCCGTACCCTGTCCCGCCGCTTCCAGTCCCTGTTCGACCCGGCCAAACACCGGAACCTGTCGATGAACCTGTGGGACCCCGGCCTCCTGCGGACCACAGGATTTCGGGCTTCAGACGAGTTCTGCGGCCGCGTTGCCGGGGCGATCGACCGCGAATTCGCCCTACTGGAGCGTCGGTGCCCAGGGCATTGGCAAAATGTGGGCGCCCTGCATCGACGCATCCTGGATTCGGCGCCGCGCCGCGTGCGGGACGTCTTCCTCTCGGTCTTCTCTGTGGAATAGTGGCCCGCTTCGACTTAAGCTATTGCAATACATAGAGTTAAACTCACTCCCGCAAAGGACGTGGATGTTCACCCCTTCACTTCGAAGCCGATCATGGGGTCCCACGTCGGTCGTAAGTCCAGTCTCGCTTTAATGTGCGCCTTGCCGTGTTGGAGATCGCAAACCCTCAACATGTTCTTAGCGCAACTCTTCGGCCCTTCCCGCGTCTTATCCATCGTGGGTGCTTGCGGCCCGCAGTCGGTCAGGGCATATTGATGACGGCGAAACGAGGGCTCGGCCTCGCTAGTCCGCGTCGTGCCTTCGTGACGCGATGTTGGTGATCCACGTGGCCATCAAACGCGTCGGAACTTGCGAGCTCCGTAGGGATGCATCGCGCGGGTGTGTTCTGCTTCTCCTGGAATTGGAGAAACGGGCCGTTTGAGTTACACCTATTAGGCTTGTGAGTAAGGAGGTGTAGCAGATGCGGCGGGAACGCAGGAATTTCAGTGGCCCGGAAAAGATGGCGGTTTTGCGGGAGCACCTGATCGACAAGGTGCCGGTCTCGGAGGTCTGCGAGAAGCACGGGCTCAACCCGACGCTTTTCTACCAGTGGCAGAAGAAGCTCTTCGAGGAGGGGGCGGTTGTCTTCGAGCAGCCGCGGGCCCAATCGAACCGGCAGAAGGCGGCCGAGACCCGTCGGATCGAAGCCCTCGAAGCGAAGGTTCAGGAGAAGAACGAGGTGCTGGCCGAGCTGATGGGCGAGCACGTGGCGCTAAAAAAAACGCTTGGCGAGATCTGACCGGCACCTGGGTGCCGCATGACACCCGCGATGACGTGGTGGACTTCGTCCACCGCTGGTCGTCGCGGACGGGCATCCCGGCGTGCCGCTTCGTCCACTGGCTGCGGATTGCGTCGAGCAAGTTCTACGGATGGCGAACGCGTTACGGCAAGGTCAACGAGCACAACGGTCTGGTACCGCGGGACTTCTGGCTCGAGGCATGGGAGAAGCAGCGAATCGTCGACTTCCACCGGCAGTATCCGCTGGAAGGCTACCGCCGCCTGGCGTTCATGATGCTCGATCGGGACGTGGTGGCGGCCAGCCCGTCGAGCGTGTATCGGGTGCTTCGGGATGCCGGGCTGCTGCGGAAGTGGAACCGGAAAGTGTCACGCAAGGGCACTGGCTTCGTGCAGCCGTTGCGGCCGCACGAACACTGGCATGTGGATATTTCGTACATCAACATCTGCGGCACTTTTTACTATCTTTGCAGCCTCTTGGACGGTTGCAGCCGGTATGTCGTTCACTGGGAGATTCGCGAGTCGATGAAGGAGGCCGAGGTGGAGATCATCATCCAGCGGGCACGGGAGGCGTTCCCCGGCGCGACCCCCCGGATCATCTCCGACAACGGTCCTCAGTTCATCGCAAAGGATTTCAAGGAGTTCATTCGGATCTGCGGGATGACTCATGTGCGGACCTCGCCGTACTACCCGCAAAGCAACGGAAAACTGGAACGCTGGCATCGCTCGATCAAAAGCGAGTGCATCCGTCCTGGCACTCCTCTGTCGCTGGATGATGCCCGTCGTTTGGTGGCCGACTACGTGGCCCATTACAACACGGTTCGGCTTCACAGTGCGATCGGGTATGTCGCGCCGGTGGACAAGCTGGAAGGCCGCGAGGCCCAGATCTTCGCCGGCCGGGACCGGAAGCTGCATGAGGCTCGCGAGGCTCGGCGCGTTCGGCGCCAAGCGGTTCGCCGGCAGCGTCAAACGGCGTAGCAACGGGGCGAGCGAGCGTTGTAGTGCAGGACAGGAAACGGTATACTGCTGGATGGCCTGGGCGGAGGATAGGGCAATCCGGTGGACGGAACCCGAGCGCCGACCCAGGGGCCAAGACCGAAGGCCGGGCGGCCCCGGCACGCCGGGATCGCCCGTCTTCCCTTACCCTTCGGGATTGGCATGAAAGCGATAAATCCCTCGGGGCGCAGCCCCGAGTCCTGGAACAGGAAAGAAACGTGAAAACCGGGAGACGGTCTCCCGGATAGGCGTAACTCAGAAGGCGTGGTTCTCCATTTCACGGTGAACCACTACAACGGGGGATCGCATCTACGCGCCGTTTCACCACGAAAGCAATGCGGGACTGCGATCGCTTTGTCGTGGACAGCGCGTTGCGTTCTCAATGGCATTTAACTTCCGGGGTCCTGCGGCACTGGACGTCGGATCGGAGTCTCTGTGATGGCGGCATACGCCCAAAACGGGCACTGGTTGGCGTCCTTGGTGATCGGGTCTTTTGTCGTTGTGGAGCGGCTGACAGGGCATCCCGGTGGATGGCGGCAATATCACCCGGAGTGTGGTCAGCCAGATTGAAAA
>CAZUCH010000441.1:0-3003 GCA_964619045.1 uncultured Planctomycetales bacterium
ACGCCAGTTCAAGAGCGTTCATGTGATCAGCGATCAGGCCCATGACACGCCAGGATTTCCCGACGCCATACCTGGCCGCGCCGTTGACTCTCGGTCTCGCAGTCACCGCACGCCGTGGCGTTCATACCTGCTTTTGCTCCTGGCCATTCTGATCACAAAGACGTCCGTCATCGGGTATGGCGTGTATCGCGCGCACGCCGGGTCATTGAGCGCGCACGACGTTCTTCGGAACCACCATCACCATCGGCTGATTCATCGCTACGACGATCCGACGGACATCCGTTTCCTCGAACTGTGGGTGGCATCCGATGCTCAGTGGTACCTCGCCATCGCCGCCGACGGTTATCCCGCGCGGGCGAACTTCGACACGGACGGTGTCACCAGTTACCCCAAACTCATCGCCACGACCGACACGCAACTCAAGTACGCATTCTTCCCTCTTTGGCCACTTGCCATTCGAGCCGGCACGTGGTTGATACCGGACACGTACATGGCCGCATTCACCGGCGCAAACGTCATCAGTGTCGCCGCTCTCCTCCTGATGTGCCGTTTGCTCAGCGCTCGGTTCGGAGATCGAAGAGCCTTCGGGGATCGTCGTACTGTTCGCAATTTCCCCCTTCGCGATGTTCCTTCATGTTCCGTTCAGCGAGAGCTTGTTCTTGCTTCGTAACTCTTCAGCCACGTGCAACGAGTCAGGCTGGTAACGGCGGGAGTTGGCCGGTGGCCAGGTAGGTTCTGAGCGCCTCGGCGACGGTCCTGGTTGGGTCGAGGCCGCGAAGGCGGAGCGTTCGGTAGACGCTCATCAGCACGGCCTGGGTCGCGGCGCCTTGCTCCGAGCGATTCGACTGGCTGTTCTTCCGCAGGATCACGGCCGGGCGGATTTGACGCTCCGCGAAGTTGTTCTCGAACGGCACGTGATCGTAATCCAGGAACGTGAAGAGGTACTCGGCATACCTGCGAAGTCGCTTCGTCAGCCTGCGCGTGTCGCCCTCGATGGGCTCGGCCGCCGCGAGCTCCGCCAGACGCTTGTTCAATCGCTCAATCCGATCCGGGAACGCGCCCACCGCGAAGTCGCTCCGCTTGCGCAGCCGAATCCCGTCGCGCAGCAGACGCCGCAGCTTCTTGGCGAACGCCTGCCACTCGGCCGAGTCGTTGCGCTCGTCGACCTTCTCCAACTCGCGCAGCAGATGCACGAGGCAGTATTGCCGGTCCTGGGCGCAGACCGATTCGTAGGCCGACCAGAAGTCACTGATGAGCACACCCTCGAACTCCTCGGTGAAGAACTGTTGCAAGGCCGGACTGCCGCGCGAACGATCGATCATGTAGTAACAGTTCCGATCGCTCGCGAAACACCACAGCCAGTATGTCACCCCATTGACACGCCAGCCGGTCTCGTCGCCGTGCAGATGAGCGGATGCCTTGGCCTCCACGCCGATCTGCTCGTACCAGCCTTCGAGTACCTCGGCCAGTCGCCGCCAGGCATCGATCAGGCCGCCCGGCGTCAACTCCGTTTGCAGGTGATAGCCCAGAATGTCCACGACCTGGTCGATCGTGAGGCCGAGTCCGTAATGGAACCAACTGGTCAGCGCGACCAACCGGTGGCCGAGCGTCGCCTTGGGCATCGCATCGGGCACCACCGGCTCGACGTGCTTCTTGCAGTGCGCACAGTAGTCGCGGTGGATCGTGTGCTCGGTCACGACCGGCTCGATCGTCTCCGGAATGTCCTCGATGATGCGCGTGCGTGTGCGCTGACAGCGCTGCAGCGCCTTGCCGCAATCGGGACAAGACTTCAAACGATGGGTCTTGCGCTCATCGACCTTGGTCGGCCGCTCACGGCGAACGCCTTCATGGCCCGGCTTGGCTCCGGGCTTCTTACGCCGCGTCGGCGTGTTCGGCTTCGTGTAGATCGGAACCATGCCGGAGGGCGTAGAGGCAGAGGGCTTCGCGTCGCTGCCTTTGTCTGCGAGCAGGCCGATGTGCCGACTCATTGCCAGCGCGGCCCATGCCACGGCCTCGGGTCCGAGCGCATGAAGCTTGTGCGCCGACGCCTCGTCAAGCTGACCGCGCAACGCCGCGTCGATGATGACTCTGAGTTGATTGGCCGCCCCTGGCTGCATGCGCCATGACATACCAGCGCGAGGCCCAGGGCGCAAGCTTGCCTATCTTCACATCCGCCGGCCCGGAACCGTTGCACGTGGCTGAAGAGTTACGCCGAGTCATTGTCGCTGTACGCCGATGGGGGGAGCGAGGGGCAAAGCAGTTCGGACTGTCCGGGCGATATTTCTGAAGGTTGGTTTGCGAAGCAGTGGGCAAGGGGCCGCACAGCGTTGGAAGCGCGACGGGTGCACGATTGCGCGCGCGGACCATACGTGCACCGTTCGGTGCATCGAGCGTTCGGACACCGGGGTGTCCGGAGCGACGTCGGCGGGCGCGCCAGGGAAACCGTTGCGACGACGCTCACGAGTGATCGGGTGATGACGGGTCGGGGATCCCGCTAGGGGACAGCGCCCACAACAGCAGGACACGCATTGCGGTGAGTGATTGTCCATCCACGACTGTTCTGGTCATCGATGACGACGACCTTGTTCGTCGGTCCATCGGGAGCTGCCTGAACGATCACGGATTCACCACGCTGGAAGCGCGGAACGGGCGGATCGGACTGGAGGCAGTCCGCACCGGGCACCCCGATGTCGTGCTTGTGGATCTCCGCATGCCGGAAGTCGGCGGGCTCGAAGTGCTCGACGCGCTCAGGGGAGAATTTCCGGAGCTTCCCACGATTGTCGTATCGGGCACGGGTGTGCTGAAGGATGCCATGGAGGCGCTCCATCGGGGAGCATGGGACTATGTCCTCAAGCCCATCGAGGACATGGCCATACTGCTGCACGCGATCGAGAAGGTGCTGGAGCGTTCCCGCCTCATCCGAGAAAACCAGGCGTATCACCTCGATCTCGAGGAGGAGATCCACAGGAGAACCGCCGAGCTGGAGACGGCGAACGCGGCACT
>CAZUCH010000442.1:0-2984 GCA_964619045.1 uncultured Planctomycetales bacterium
GAGCAGGGCTTCATCGACGCGGATCAGGGTCTGACGAGCGCTGTGCTGGGAGACGGCGGCATCTACACCTCCCTCGTCGACTACGCGCGTTGGGATCAGGCGCTCTATGGCTCGCATCTGGTATCGCGCGACACGCTGGCGGAGATGTTCAAGCCGGGCCGGTTGACGGACGGAACGGCGACCGGCTACGGCTTCGGTTGGCGCATCGACGAGCGCCACGGCCGGCGCGTGGTGCATCACAATGGCGGCACGAGCGGATTCAACAGCGCCGTCCGACGCGTGCCGGACGAGCGGCTCACGCTTGTGATTCTCACGAACCGGGCCGGCACAGACGCGCGCGAAATCGCCGACGAACTGCTGGACTGGATGCTGCAACGCCCCGATGGGAACACCGGCCTACAGGATCACGCCGGCCAGAGCATGGAACACAGTGGCGGCCGCTCCGGCGGTTCGCCCCCCCATTTCTGACAGGCTACCCAATATGGACACCCAGCACAGCTCATCGCCGATGGTGTGTGTCATGGTCCATCGATTCTCGCGCCGTGCGAGATCGACCATAACGCCCTATCTTGTAAGCTACTGCGCGAGCTTTCAGCAGCCCGAGAGACAAAGTAGTCAAGCACGACTAGTCGGCCGCGATGCAGTACAGGTGCTCATGCCCGCGCAGGTAGAGCTCCCTGCCAACGAGTGCCGGCGACGCGGGCGCAAGCCCTTCCTTGCATAGCTCTCGCTACCTCGGGGAGAAAATCGCGGCCAGAACAGCGGCCGCGAAGGATAGAAGAAGAAACGCCGCTCGGTTGAGAACGCATGTCGTGGGCGAAGCGCCAGATCCGTTCTTACTCCCACATCATCGCTCCCGTCCGGCCAAGCCCAGGCGACCTCCGTCTCATGGGGTAACGTGTTCAGGCGGAGTGCACGCCCCTCCAGCCGGCCACTGAGCCACGCGCTGATTCCCCGCCCTCGGCAGACGATTCCAGCCGTCGCTCCGAAGACACCGTCCCGTCATTCACTCGTCATCGGATCAAGCAAGCCGTTTGGTACCGTAATCGATGAGGAATGAGTTGAGAGACAGAGCAATGCCAATTGGGAGAAGATGATGATCCAGATCGCACAAACGGCCTCGATCAAGCCGATGGCCAGCTCACCGAAGGTGAGCATACCCGTAATGTATGCCAGGCACATCATCAACGCGACCTCACGCACGACAAACAACCGAGAAGCCGTGGAGACGGTCCTGAGTCTCCAGAAGGACATGCATGCCCGCTGCTGCAAATGTGGCGAGAAATGGCCTGCTACGTTCATGAGCCGATCGTACGCGCGCCGCGTCTGCAACCTGGCCCGGAGCATCGCGTTTCACGAACTCGTGCAGGAACTCAAGAAACGCCTCCACGGGCGACTCCCGCAGTGTCCACGATGTGGTCATGCCGACGATGATCTCGGGCGGGAAGCAGTGAATTGACGTCACCCGGTCCGACCTGTATGGAGGTGGCCATGGGCAAGTTGTACATCCGAGGACTCGTCAAGACCGCTGACAGAGTGCGCCGCGATCTTGCGCGGCCCCTGTCATCCGACCGCAAGGAGGATATCCGCCGCTTGATCGGCGAGTCCCTACGGCAGGTTGACGGGATCCTCGTGAGCCGTGGGGCGAAGCTCGAGTGCTTGCCGGCGCCAACTAGGAGGGCATATCAATTCCTGGCGAGCCTGGATCTCGACGCAACCACGCTCGTTGCGGCGCCGACGTCGACCGATGCGCAGCCGGCGCCGAACGGCAGCGCCCGTCTGGTCGGCGTGAAGTCCTACTGGGACGATGTTCTGCGGCGACTGGCCCAAGCTCCATCGGGGGACGAGCGCGCCGAGCTGCATGACTCCATCCGCTCGGCCAGCGGGAACATCGAGAGCCACATCGCAGAACAGGGCTTCGAGGCAAGTGACTTGACTGCCCAGTCCCGCAAGGCACGCGGCTGGCTCGCCTTCTTCGCTGACCGCGCCAATTTCGATGCGTATGTTGCGGCGATCGACCGCGCCCGGCCCGGCTTTGAAACAGCATTGGAGCACGCCCAACGCTTCCAGCCGCCTGGGCTGCTGGAATTCCGTTCAATCCCCGGGCTCTACAAGCTGTGCGGGTACCGCGACAGAACACGGATCATCCTGCCGGTGCCGATGATCTGCTTCACGAAGGAGCTTCTCAGGGCAATGGCGGAAGCAGCGCTCAGCCGAGGTAGCAAGCAGCCCATCTTGGAAGCGACCTTGGGCGACGAGTACCAGAGCATCCAGGCGGAGCTGGAAGCGCTGAGCGGCGTGGAGGAGCGCACCGCTGGAGTGCACTACGATCTCGGGGAGTCCTTCGAGCGCGTCAATCGCAGGTTCTTCGGTGACAACTTGGCACGCCCGCGTCTGACCTGGAGCCGGACCTTCACCGGCAGGAAGTTCGGCCACTACGACCCCATCCGCGACACGGTCATGATTAGCAGCTCGCTGGACCACGCCGATGTGCCAGCCTTCGTGGTCGATTTCGTTATGTATCACGAGCTATTGCACAAGAAACTCGGCGTGGGTTGGCGGAACGGCCGTCAGGCGGTCCACACGCCCGAGTTCAAGGCTGAGGAGATGCGGTTCGAGCAGCGTGCGGCGGCGAAGACGGCCCTCGCAGCGTTGGCCAGGCATCACGCATGATCGGGCCGGGAGTAGCGACGATGCCGAACAACGGGATCACAATCTACACGATCGGTTTCTCCAAGAAGGACGCCGAGACGTTCTTCGGCAAGCTCGAGGACGCCAGTGTCCGCTGTGTCATCGATGTTCGTCTCCGGAACACGTCACACCTCGCAGGCTTCACCAAGCGTGACGACCTCCGGTTCTTTCTGAGGCGCGTCGCGAACATCGACTATGTCCACATGCCGGAGTTGGCGCCAACGGAGGCTCTCCTGGGTGATTACCTGAAGAGGCGAATCGACTGGCCAACATACGAACACCGGTTCAATGAG
>CAZUCH010000443.1:0-2967 GCA_964619045.1 uncultured Planctomycetales bacterium
CATTGCGGCATCAACAGCAGCTAATCCAGGTGCGAGTCGCCGGGCGAAGCGTCCACGATGCTGCCGATCGGGCGTTTGGAGCCCTTACACTCCTATGTGGTCTTTGGAACCTCTTCGCAACCTATGGCGCTTGGTCTATCAGGTTTGGACGCCAGAAGCGCAAACCAACGGGTGTCGTACATACTGGACCTTTTCACACATTGCATACGAAAGACGGCACGCCGGTCGATGATCTGTACTGGTACGAGCCCGACTACACGGAGCACGCAAGGCCATTCAGCCCGAGAGGTGGCTGGGGCGGGATCGAGAAGAACCGCCGCTGGGCTATCGCGAAGCTACGCGGGCTCCCGTATCGCCGAGAACTGCGCAGCCTGATCGTTCGCTACGCGAAGGCGCTTAGCAAGGCGGACTCAGATGTGGCTTTCCTGCAGATGTGGGCCATCCTGGAGTCCATCACGAACACTACTGGCGCGCGGTATGAGGACACCGTTCGTCGGGCAACGTGGCCCTTTGAAGACGCCAAGCCTGAGCGAGAGATTCTGGAATACCTGCGCTGTCAGCGAAACCAATACGTTCATGCTGCTCGCTCAGATGATGATCGTGACCAGATCGCGCGGATGGTCAAACTGTACATCGACCCCCATCTACTCGGCTTGCTTCGCAACGACTTTCGCGTGCAAAGCCTCGAAGAGTACGCAGAATGCCTGAGCCTGCCGACATCCATCGATAAACTGAAGCGGAGACGGCAGCTCTCTGCTCGTGCCCTTGGTCTCCGAAGATCGCTAGGTGCAGCTAGATGAGCAACTGCCAGAGGCATGCGCCCTGCCAACGGCTTCTTGCGTGGGCACGCAGATGGGGGCTGTTTCAGGTGGAAACTCGCGAACAACGGAGGTCAACGGCGGGGAGGAGCGCTGTACAATTGGCGAACACGGTCCGGCGGCGTAGACCGACGGGGTGAACTGGGAAATCTCGGTTGCCAATCCGTGCTGCGGTCCATGGGAGTAATCGCATTGTGGAACGCGGCGTCGCGAAGGAAGTCGCCGGAGTAAGGCATGCGGAGCGCAATGAAAATTGTCGTTACAGCGCTGGCCGGCCTATGCGCCCTGGCCGGTATCTCAGCCGCCGGAAGCGTACTATGGCAACTCGCCCGGGGAACAACGCCGCCGTCGGTGGATGTGTGTTTGGCGCTCGGATTCGCGGTGCTGATTCTCGCCGCGCTGTCGGCGGGGCTGTTCATGTTTGCGCGGCAACTAGAGCGCGGACCGCGGAAGCGCGCGAAGGTGACCGATGCGAAGTGCCACAGGGAGCATGGATCACGCTGTGCCGAATGCGGCGATGATGATGTTGTCCGAGGATCGCAGAACGGCGGCTGGGGCGGCTGGTCGCGCCAGAGCCGTTGCCTGACCTGCGGAGCACGAGCGAATGTGTCGCGCGCAACGTGGAAGTCCCTTCCAACGCCAAACACCGGCGATCCTTTCGAGGCCTACCAGGATCGCTTTGAGTTGGCCAAGCACAGCGACCTGACTCTCTGGAGCTTTGCCTGCTTGGCCGCGCTAACTGCAGCAGCCGGTGTCCTGGGGTGGGCGTGTGCGTCGGCCGCCGGGAGTCTCTGGGCCAAGGCCGACAGGCCGGAAATCTTCATCATTGCCCTTTGGGCGGGAGCTTTGCGCATTTGGGTGCGGATCTTCGCCCCCCGCAGACGCCCGGGCCGGCGGTGCGTCAGATGTGCATACGACCTGCGCGGATGCGCTGAGCGACGGTGTCCCGAGTGTGGGACGCCGTTCGATCCGAACGTAGTTGGCGGGTCCAACGACACGACGGCTGCCAAGAGCACGGATGAGCAATAGGGCGGGCCGTCTCGCCGATTCACCCTCGCCCAGGATCGGCTCCACAGCCCGTTCCCACGTGACACCTTCCCACGTCCCCACACGGCATCCTCGCGGCGCCAGCCAGCGGAACCAACCACTAACGAACAACCAACAACACCCCCGAGTACCAGCCCACCCACGCGCGTAGCCTCAATCCCCAATCGTAAATCGTAGATCGTCAATCGCAGTTTCCCCTGCCCAATATCAACACCAGCCGCCACCAGCCAACACCCAGCAACAACCTAGACATTCTATTTGCTTCCCCCAAAACCACGAGCAATACTTCAAACGTCTACGCATTGTGCAGGGGCGACTTGACTGCCCCAGCGGCCCGTGGCACCGACCCAGAGCAGGTGGCACCGGTTTGCGACCTTCATGTTGAGCGACAACTGCCGAAGGCCTCGAAACGTCGTGGATTCACAACCCGCGCGGCCCAAGCGACCCTCGCCCGCCACGACAACCGAATAGAGGGACCAACAGACACCGGCCAACCTTGTCTTTGTGGGACCGGTTTCCAACCGGTCAGGTGTAGGGTGCGTCTTGACGCACCAATCGCTGCCATGTGCCACTGCTCTTGAGCAGTGCTCGCTGGTGCGAGAAACCACTCTCGCATCCAACAACCGGCCGAGTGTCAGCACCATGGCGACAGCATCACCACCGCCAAAGAGTGCGGGTACACGTGTGCCCAATGACAGCGCCCAGCGCGCAGTCATCTTGATGTCAATCCTCGATCCCCCCTCACGTCGCGGCTTCACATGTTATTCGTTGCAGACCGGCCGACCACCGCCAACCCGGTCGGCGACATGCCCCACATTCTGTGGGACCGGTTCGCAACCGGTCAGCGGCATACCCCACGATCCCTGCCAAGCCAGCGACCCGCGACAAGTGTCGGCGGACCGAATGTGTGAGTAGGTCGGGTCATCGACCCGACACTGCACGGGTGTGCCACTGCTCTTGAGCAGTGCTGTTACTCGACCACACCCCGGTTTAGCCGAGAGGAACACTTCGATCGCCGTCGTCACCCGCACAGCGTCCGACGGATAGTGCGAGCTCCGCATCCCTGAGTGACAGGGCAACAGATCGATAATGACATCTGCCG
>CAZUCH010000444.1:0-2956 GCA_964619045.1 uncultured Planctomycetales bacterium
GTCCGCGACATGGTCAACAAGGACATCCCGAAAGAGGAACACCAGCAGAACGACGAGATCGAGGCCATGTTGTGGGAGCAGTACGGCGACGCCCCCGACGTTCTGAACAACCTGGCGCTTGAATACCTGGCCCAATCGACGGATCTGCTTAGCGACGCGCTGGCCGAGATGAAGTATGAGCATTCACCCGACCAGCTCGATGAGCGCAAGCTCGAAATCACCAAGCGCGTCGGTCTGAACAAGTCCAAGGCGTTTCACGCGCTCAGTGCGGCCATTGTCCATGACACCGCCGCCGCCGAGGCTAAGATCGCCGCACTCGATCTCCCGGGCGCGACCGACGACGAGCGTGTGTTCATATACCTTGCCATGCAGGGTGAGCACCGTTATCAGGCCGTGCGCGACATGGACTGGAAGCACAATCGACTGCTCCTGCGGTCGCTGATCCGCGATGACGACAAGGCGCGCCAGATTGTCCTGGACGAGATCGACGAGATCGGCCTTATGGAACGGGCAGTTGGCGGGATTCGCCGACTGTGCGGCGCCGAGGATGAAGTCGGCGTGGTCACCGAGGAAGGCGTCAACTACCACAAGTTGGCCACCAACCGCGATCTCATCCAGAAAGCGCTGACCGCCAGGGACTGGACGCGGTCGCCCCTGGGGGCCGCTCAACTGCTGGCCATGAACCCGTCGGAAGCGCGGGCGTTGGCGGCCTCGGATCGTGACGCCGCCAAGCAGGCGCTCTGGGATGCCTACCACCCCTACATGGTCTGGGTCTATCTGGGTGCATTCGGCCTGGCCGGCACCATTGGCATGATCATCTTCTACCTCGCCACGCGCAAGGCCATCGCCGCACAGATCAAGGCCGCCGCGGGGTAGATGCGCCGCCACGCACGCGGGCCATTCGATTATCCGGGACGTTGCGCTCCAGCGCGGCGTCCCGGCTCGCGTTCCGTTCTGTGGGACCGGTTTCCAACCGGTCAGCATTCTGTGGGACCGGTCTCCATCCGGTCAGCATTCTGTGGGACCGGTTTCCAACCGGTCAGGGTCTGTAGTTAAGAAAGCCGGCGCGGGTCCGCTTGGGACTCCGCGCCGGCCATGATGAACCTCTTGCGAGGAAGCGGGAACTAGCCGCCGATCAATGCCACAAACGCGTCGATGTCATCGAAGTCAACATCGCCATCACCGTTGGTGTCGGCGTTGAGCCAGTTGCAGTCTGGGTAAGCCGCTTCATACGTGGCCTGACCACCCAACGCCAGGACGAACGGGTCGATATCGTCGAAGTCAACATCGCCGTCGCAGTCCATATCGCCGATCGTGAACCCGCACTGCTCAATCACCAGCGTCAACAGCGTATCGTCCGTCCGACCCAGGGCATCGCTCACCCGAATACGCGGGGCAAACTCGCCCAGCTCCGTCGGAACGCCCGAAAGAACGCCGTCACTGCCGAACATCAGACCGTCAGGCAGCGGCGAAACGCCCGCGAACTCGACAGAGTTCGCGTCCGTCAGCGTGGTCGCGTTGTTGTGCAGCGATAGCGTGTAGTCGCTACCGTTGCCGGACGAAATGCCGATCGTCGGCGTAACGCTCGCGTTGCCACTGCCGTAGTGGAACTGAATCCGGCCGTCAGTGAACAGCGTGACCGCCACGTTGACCGAGTGCTCGCCCTCGAACGTGACCGCATCCCAGCGGATGGTCACGTAGTCCGGGCCGGCATCGATGTAGATGTCGTTCCCCGTACGATCCGTCCTGAGGTCGTCCCACAGCGGGGCGATGCGGATGTTCGAGATCAACGAGGCCGTTGAGTTCACGTAGCCGGTATGGCCACCGCCGAAGTCCAGGAAGCCGTTCGAGCAGACCCACACGTTGTTGTGGCTCTGGCCGTAGAACATGAAGGAGAACGGCAGCGTGTATTCCCAGGCGACGTCGACGCCGTTCCACCCCTGGCCGGAGCCGGCGGCGCTGAACAGGCTCTCGCCGAAGTCGAACTCGGTGTAGACGTTGCCGGGCAGCAAAGCCCAACTCAGTTCGGGCTGACCGCCGGAGGCTTGGACCTCGAATGAGTAGGCCTGTCCGGCACAGCCGTTGGGCAGGGCGTCGGTCGTAATCACGGGAGCGTCGTAGAGCACCATGATCGACACGGTGGCCACGTTCGACTCGCCGCCTTCGGGCGGAGTGCCGCCGTCATCGACCTTGAACGTGAACGCGTCCGGACCGAAGTAGCCGGGGCCGGGCGCGTACTCAACGACATTGCCGTTGCCAACCAGTGTGTAGGGCACAGCGCCGATCACCTGGGCATTGCCCACATCGGTCAGCGTACCATGCTCAGGCAGTGATGTGATGATATACACGAGCGGATTGGGAACACCGTCATCAGCCGCGATCAGCGTAATCTGCTCCAGAGTGTCAACCGGAACTTCAACTTCGTCGTCGCTGGCGCTGGGCGGGCGCGGGCCGCAGGAGCCCATCGCAGACAGATCGGACGGGAAATAGTCCGGATCGAGACCCAGACCCGCCGACAGACCCGCCAAAGCGTCGCTGACCGCGATCTCCAGATAGCTGATCGTGATCATGCCGTCGTAGAACATCTCGATCTGGAACGTGTTCGAGTTCGACGTGTTGTACTCCGGCACGCCATCCCAGGTCACCGCCAGGCGATCACCCAGAACCTTGTAACTCACGGTTCCGCCGGTGCTGGGGTTCAGATCATCGAACAGCGCTGCGATACGCGGCAAGCTGAAGTGATCCTCCAGCGACTCGGAGGTGTCGGTATCACCGGTGCCGAAAGTGATAAAGCCGTTGCTGCCGACGAATACCGACGTGTAGGCCGTCCCGTAGATATACACGGAACCGCCCGCCGAGATCGACTCGCTGTCGTCATCGCTCAGCGTGATGGTCGTGCCGCCGGTCGGATCGGTCGGCAACTCGATGATCTGCTCGACGCAGCCGACGTAGAAGT
>CAZUCH010000445.1:0-2953 GCA_964619045.1 uncultured Planctomycetales bacterium
CGCCAATGGCCATGGAGCCAAGGCATTGCATGACGGTACATTTGTGTGGGGTGACTCTACCGATGCTGACTTCGAATCTACGGGACCCAACCAGTTCCTTGTTCGAGCTAATGGCGGTGTAGGAATTAACATGAACAACCCACAGGCTGACCTGCATGTGAACGGCGTAATGCGTTTTGGTACAGCTTCCGGGGACTTTAGAATTCAGGAAGTAACTACCAGTGATCCTGATTTGTACTCCAACTTCATAATCTATGATGGTATTGGTATAGGCAGTACAACTGGATCGAATCGGCAGATGGTAATGTTTACTGATGGTGTTGCGCATGACAATATTTTTACAGTTACCGTATCTCCAGATGATGGTACCAACTGGTATACACACTTTGCAATTGAGCAATGGGGAGATATTGGTGTAGGCACTGTAATGCTCCCCATTAGTCAAGCAGTTTTTAAGAGAGTATTCTGGCTTAGTTTGTATTCCATTTCAACCCGGTTCGGCGGTTTGTATCCGTGCGCCGAATGCAGGTAACTCTCGTTATACTCTTCAATCCATCGGTCCAATGCAAACTTTATATCACTCTCACCGGACCACTCCCGAAGCCATAGCAACTCTTCTTTCAACGTCCGCATCATCCGTTCCGTGTCAGCGTTTCCTTTGGGGTTGTTGTAGCTCGTGAACGCCTGGTGAACTCCAAGATTAGAACAGGTCCGGATAAAACTCAACGATGTCGGCTGAGAGCCGTTATCCGACATCAGATGAAGACGGTGATCCCGAACACCGCCGGGAAACTGACGGTTCAAACCGATATCCAGCGCCTCAAGCCAGTGGCACGTCTTGGCCTGACATCCCGAATAATGACCGACGACTTTCTTCGTATACCAGTCAAGGACAAGAACAATATAAACCCAGCCTGACTCAGTCATCACCTTGGTCATGTCAATCCCCCACCATTGGTCGGGACGGTCAGGGCGAGGTTTTTGTCTGTCCGACAAGCGCTTAGCCTTCAGCTTATTGTTCGGCGTGACCGTTAAATGATGTGCTCTCATCAAACGATACACTCGCTTTTTGTTGATCACAAGACCATCCACGAAGTGCAGATAAGCCCACACCCGGCGGTAGCCCCAGAACGGATGATTGCTCTTAACCTCACGAATACGGGACAAAATTGACTCATTACGTTTTGCGACCGATACCGATGGCCGTCTCATAACTCCTCGTCCTCGAGTTTTTTTAACTCAAACGTCACTGCTCCCAGCGTCTGCTCGAGATGAGCGATACGTGACTTCAAACGCTTTTCCCGACTGGGATCACGGTCGTTCTCGAAGGCACGGTGAGATTCGGATAGAAACCGGTCACGCCAAAGATAATACTGATTCTGACTGATCTGATAATGAGAACAGAGTTCGGAAACCGAACGGCCCCGAAGACCTTCTAATACGATCTTACTCTTAGTCTTACTATCCCAGCTACGACGCTTCATGACTGAACTCCTTTCCTATCGTTCAGCCAAAATACTCTCTCTTAACTTACATTGTCAACTAATAGGGAGCAGTATAGCACTGCCACTCCCAATTGTAATGCTCCCCATTAGTCAAGCAGTTTTTAAGAGAGTATTCTGGCTTAGTTTGTATTCCATTTCAACCCGGTTCGGCGGTTTGTATCCGTGCGCCGAATGCAGGTAACTCTCGTTATACTCTTCAATCCATCGGTCCAATGCAAACTTTATATCACTCTCACCGGACCACTCCCGAAGCCATAGCAACTCTTCTTTCAACGTCCGCATCATCCGTTCCGTGTCAGCGTTTCCTTTGGGGTTGTTGTAGCTCGTGAACGCCTGGTGAACTCCAAGATTAGAACAGGTCCGGATAAAACTCAACGATGTCGGCTGAGAGCCGTTATCCGACATCAGATGAAGACGGTGATCCCGAACACCGCCGGGAAACTGACGGTTCAAACCGATATCCAGCGCCTCAAGCCAGTGGCACGTCTTGGCCTGACATCCCGAATAATGACCGACGACTTTCTTCGTATACCAGTCAAGGACAAGAACAATATAAACCCAGCCTGACTCAGTCATCACCTTGGTCATGTCAATCCCCCACCATTGGTCGGGACGGTCAGGGCGAGGTTTTTGTCTGTCCGACAAGCGCTTAGCCTTCAGCTTATTGTTCGGCGTGACCGTTAAATGATGTGCTCTCATCAAACGATACACTCGCTTTTTGTTGATCACAAGACCATCCACGAAGTGCAGATAAGCCCACACCCGGCGGTAGCCCCAGAACGGATGATTGCTCTTAACCTCACGAATACGGGACAAAATTGACTCATTACGTTTTGCGACCGATACCGATGGCCGTCTCATAACTCCTCGTCCTCGAGTTTTTTTAACTCAAACGTCACTGCTCCCAGCGTCTGCTCGAGATGAGCGATACGTGACTTCAAACGCTTTTCCCGACTGGGATCACGGTCGTTCTCGAAGGCACGGTGAGATTCGGATAGAAACCGGTCACGCCAAAGATAATACTGATTCTGACTGATCTGATAATGAGAACAGAGTTCGGAAACCGAACGGCCCCGAAGACCTTCTAATACGATCTTACTCTTAGTCTTACTATCCCAGCTACGACGCTTCATGACTGAACTCCTTTCCTGTCGTTCAGCCAAAATACTCTCTCTTAACTCATATTGTCAACTAATAGGGAGCAGTATATGAAACTGTTTATTTGTGAGGAAGAGTTCATGTACTTTGCAGGAACCTCATGAGGCTTTAGTTCACCCTTTGTTAAAACAAAGGGATGGGTCACCGGTCCGACCCTACGATGTTATTCTAATTGCTAAAAACTGGATTATACACTATACTTTAGATATCCATATTAGATTGTATAAAGGCATTATGAAGCTCCCCCGATTTGACGGACAGGGAGTTAAGGTGTATCTTGTCAATATGGA
>CAZUCH010000446.1:0-2921 GCA_964619045.1 uncultured Planctomycetales bacterium
GAAGGCCTCGTTGACCTCGATCAGATCCATGTCGCCGAGCGCCATGCCGGCATTTTTCAGCGCCGCGGGGATCGAAACGCCAGGGCCCTCGCCCATCGTCGACGGGGAGACAGCGACGTTCGAATACGCAACCAGCGAGAACAGAGGCGTCGCCCCGAGCGCCTTGGCGTGTTCACGGGAGGTCAACACCAGCGCCGTCGCTCCGTCAGACATGCCGCAAGCGTTGCCAGCCGTGACCGTCCCGTCCTTCTTGAAAGCCGGACGGAGCTTGGCAAGCTTCTCCACGGTGGTGTCCGCGCGAATGGTTTCGTCATTCTCGAACATCGTGGCCGGCGTCTTGCGCGTTGCCGGGATCTCGACCGGGACGATCTCTTCCTTGAACCAGCCGTTGGACTGGGCCGCCGCCGCCTTCTGGTGGCTGTCGATCGCGAACTGATCCTGCGCCTCGCGCGAGATCGTATACTTGTCATGGAGGTTCTCGGCGGTCGAGCCCATCCCCACGCCACAGAGTGGGTCGATGCTGTCGGACCAGCCGTCGAGCAATGTACGGTCTCCCATCTTGAAGCCGTCCCACCGGCAATCCTTGAGCAGATAGGGGATCGTGCTCATGCTGTCCATGCCGCCGACCATGACGGCCTTGCTGTCGCCCAAACGGATCGCCTGCGAGGCCAGCGTGATGCAGCGCATCCCCGATGGACAGGCCATGTTGATGGTCTGGACCGGCACGCTCACCGGCACGCCGCCGCGAACCGAGGCCGTCCGGGCCGGATTCGGCCCGTTGCCCGCCTGGCGACAGCTTCCGAAGATCACGTCGTCGATGCCGTCACCGGCGATGCCTGCCCGATCCAGCGCTGCCTTGATGGCGGTCGCGCCAAGATCAAAGGCGGCGATGCCCTTGAGTGTTCCACCGAATCGGCCCATTGGCGTGCGGACGGCACTGATGGCTACGATATCGCTCAGTTCCACGGTGATGTCCTCAGCAGACCGCGGTTACCAACCGCGGCTTTATGTTTCGATTGTCAGCGTTCCAGTGTTCTGGCTTTCGGTTTTCGGTTTTCGGTTTTATATGTACTGTCCGCCATCGACGCGGATCACCTCGCCGGTGATGTGTCTGGCGGCCTCGCTGCACAGGAACGCGACGACGGACGCGACCTCCTCCGGCTGGCCCAGTCGACCGAGCACGATTTCAGCGAGGGCTGCGTCGAGCACCTTCTGCGGCGCGTCCTTCATCATGTCCGTTTCGATCAGGCCCGGCGCTACCGCGTTTACGTTGACGCTCGCTCGCCCCAGCTCGCGGGCCAACGCCTTCGTCAGGCCGATGATACCGGCCTTTGACGCCGAGTAGTTCGTCTGCCCAAACTTGCCGCGCAGGCCGTTGATCGACGTGATATTGACGATCTTGCCGGACTTCTGTTCCTTGAATATCCCGACGGCGGCCCGGATGTAGTTGAAGTAGCCCTTGAGGTTCGTGTCGATGACCTGATCCCACTGTTCCTCGGTCATCTTCCAGATCACGCTGTCGCGGTTGATGCCGGCGTTGTTGACCAGGATGTCGAGTCCGCCGAACTTCTCGTTCACTTCGTCGACCATCCCCTGGGCGTCGTCGAAGCTGGCGACGTCGGCCTTGATCGCCAGGCCTTTGCCGCCGGCCGCGTCGATGTCGGCAGCGACCTGTTTGGCTTCGGTGTCGTGTCGGCGATAGTTGATCGCGACGCTTGCGCCCTGCCGCCCCAACTCCCGCGCGATCGCAGCCCCAATGCCCAGGCTCCCGCCGGTGACGATGGCTTTCTTGCCTTTGAGCGTCATGTTTACATCCTGCCTATTTCAAAGCCAACTCGTGTAGAAACATTGGCTTCACCGCCGAGACGGCGGTGCCACAGACGCCCTGGCTATTTCAGTGCTGCGCCGCACTTGCCGCAGAACTCGAAGAACGCCGGAATGCCCTTGGCCTCGCACTTCGGACACTGCTGGGCATACGGGCCCCACAGGAACTCGCTCGATCCGTTCGGGTCCGCCATCCGCTTGCGCATTCCCACGAAATCCACTTTCCGCTTCTCCACGAAGGCCGTCATGCCCTCGTGCGGCTCAAGGCTGGTGTAGTGCGTCGACAGCCAGTCGCGCGCGTGGCCGGCGGTCGCGTGCCAGGCGGCGTCCTTCCAGTAATTAACCTGGGTTTTCGTGTAGCGCGTACACTCGAAGAACTTGTTGACGACCTGATTGCACAAGTCCGCGACAACTTCATCCAGCATCGATAAATCGATCGAGTAGCCGTCGGCCTCTTTCAGGGCCTTCTTGATCTCGGCGGCCGATGCGCGGGTCTCGAAGGGCGTCTCCCACGGATCGGTGTTCCAGTCCGCCAAGTACGTGCGACCGTCCGTGAAGGTCGTCACGAACTTCTCACCCTTCTTCACCGTCGGGACGACGATGTTGACCAGTCCCATCGAGAGGGACGTGAACGCCGGATAGCGCTGGTTGAGGAACAGGATCCCGCGCGCCTTGCGATCCCCGACATGAATCGGGAGCCACTGCGTCGAGCCGCCGCATGCGACCGAGCCGACGCCGGTGCCGACCTGGGCGATGAAGGCGTGCTCGCTCATGACCGCCAGATCGCAGGCGAGTTGGCTCTCGTTGCCACCGCCTACGGCCATGCCATTCAACCTGACGATCACCGGTTTCGAGCAGTTCGTGATTGACTCGATGTAATCCTTGAAGCAGCACATGTACTTCCAATAGTCGCGCGGCTTCTGCGTGTACTCCTTCTGGTATTCCTTGACGTCGCCTCCGGTGCAGAACGACTTGTGGCCCGTCGACGTGAAGACGACGGCCGCGATGCTGTCATCCCAGGAGGCATCCTGAAAGGCCGCCGCCAACTCCTGAAGCGCCGGTGTGCTGTAGGCGTTGAAGTTGAACGGGCGGTTGAT
>CAZUCH010000447.1:0-2905 GCA_964619045.1 uncultured Planctomycetales bacterium
TGCCCCCAGGAGAGGTAGCGGCCGACCTCCGAGTCGGCCGTAGAGTGCGGAACACAGCCGCTGACGAGCACGGTCGACTCGGGGGTCGGCCGCTACGGGGACTGGGTCCGGTGGGCAGACGCTGCATCTCACCGGACTGAGCTCGACTCCTGCGGCGGACGCTAACCGTCCGCCAGCCGGTACGCCACGACCGAGTTCCCGAGGAATGTCGGAACAACGAGCAGCCGCTGGTCGGCGAGGAACTCGAAGTCGGCGCTGTTCAGACCCTCGGACTGCGTATCCAGGATGCGTGTTACCCGCCCAGCGGGAGTTACGCGGTAGGTCTGTCCGCCCCAGTGCGACACCAGGTAGTTGCCGTCCGGGTCCACGCGGATTCCGTCAATGATGCCGCCGCCCATGCTGGCGATGTTCGTCACGACGCCGTCGCTCAGCCTGATCCGCTTCAACTGCCCGTCGCCGTTGGCCCCCACGACCAGATGGCCGTCATGCACGAACAGCCCGTTGGCCCGGTAGATCTCGTCGCCGTGAATCCACACCTCCAGCCGCTTGTCGCGCAGAACGTAGATGTCGCGAGCCGCCGGCGCCCGGCTACTGTTGGACACATACACGTTCCCGGCATCGTCGGCGGCCACGTCGTTGAGAAACGCAGCCCCCTCGGCGGGGTAGCGCGCGACTATCCGACCAGCCTCAACATCAATCTCAACCAGATTGCCGCTCGATTCACATACAAACAGGTGCCCGTCACGCAGCGCCATGCCGCATGGGCCGTCCAAGCCCGTGATCCACTCCAGCTCCACGATCTCGCCATCCAGACCGACCTTGGAGATGAAGCCGGCGTCCTTCTTCCCCGCACCCACCTTGTTGAAGCTCGTAACGTACAGCACGCCGCGCCCCGGATCGAAGAGCACTGACTCGGGCACTTTGAAGACCGCCGGCGTCTCCCACACCTTGGTCAGGAGGTCGTCCCGGCTGTCCGGGCGACGTACTGCTCGGTCCAGGCGACACATGAATCCCCACCCACCGAAAGAATCCGCCACCAGCAACATAAGCTCGCAGCGACCCTTGGGTAGCGTCAGATGAACGGTGTCGAACAGCCCGACGGCCCCAACGTATGACCCGTCGCGGCTGCGGTACCCGTTGATCCCGGAGTACACCGCCTGGCCATTGAGGAACAACGTCACGTCGTCGCTGTAACCGAACGTCAGGCGGACGTTGCGATTCCGCTCGCAATGCAGGGCTGTGCGCACCGCCACGTAGTATCGCCCTGGTCGCGGCCGCTCAACGTGGCGCGAGATGTTGATGAGCCCGTTGCTCTCGGGTTCGACGGACCGCCACTGGCCGGCGAATAACTGAAAGAAATCGGGATACTTGCTCAGATCCGCCCCGTCAGCCGGGAAGGGCCGCGAAATCTCCCACTCGGTGAGCATTCCCTTGGGCAGGACGGGCGGCGGAGGTTCGTCGAATTCCAAGTCGGCGGCGGGCGTGTACCGGAAGTTGGAGAACCACGCTGTTCCGTCGCACGGACCCTGAACACCGATCGCGCCGCGGACGTTTCCGAGCTTGAGATCGGGAATCTCCAACGCCGGCTGCTCGTCAGCGCCCAGGAAGACGCGGGCCTGAGTGCCGCGGACTTCGACGCGTAGACGAACCCACTCGTTCAGCGGGACGGTCGCCGGCGCGGTGAATCCATCGCCGTGGAAGAGCTGCCAGCACGCTTCACCGTGGTACACAGGACAGTATTGAAGCGCGTCGGCGTACAGCCCGGCCCGGTGCGGCCGCAGGTAGATGTTCTCGAACAGGCCGGCCGACTGCTGCCGAAGCACGATGCCCGGATATGATCTTGCTCCACTGACTGCAATGTCCACCTCGATCACGCCGTCGCCGAACTCGACGTCACGCAGGATGGCCCGGCCGCACAGCGCCGCACGCCCCAAGTGCTCCCCTGGGCTGGCGCGGTCCAAGTCCCAAGCCTCCACATCGAAGTCGACGACCCCCGCATCTTGTGCACAGGCCACAGAACATAGCGCTGTTGCCAGGGCCAACGCGACGCGCCGAGACGTGGACTCACACATGAAGTACCTCCTTGGACCGACCTGCGGTGGTTTTCACAAGCAGACCGTGGTCGAACAGACAGCCGCATCCATCGCGGCACCGATATGCCCCCACCGGGGTTCAATCCGCCAATCACCTCCGACGCCCCCCATGTTTGCGCGGCTCCCGGCCGACGAAAGGCAGCTCGCCGGAAAGTGTGAGGTTCCTGCGCAATACGTCCCCTTCGTGCATAGAGAGCTCCTGGGCCGCGCCGGCCGAACGCCAGGGACCGCGGGCAGGGAGTTCCGGATTGTCCATTGCATTCACCACAGCCGAATCGCTACAATCGACTTCACTCGACTAGGAGGTTTCCTGTGACCATGCGCTGTCCCGCTTTCGCGGCGTTATCGCTCGTTTTTCTATTCGCCACCATCGTTCCCGTCCGCGCCGACCAGCCCACGACCGGATCAACTGATCGTGGAAGCCCCATCAGCGCCGCGACGGCGGGGATCGTCGCCCAGAATCACCTCGCACATCACGGCGCCGGCGACGCCTATCGCGTATTCGGCATGCGGGTCATACGCGCCGCCCCCTCCGAGGCCGCGCTCTGCTACTGCTTCGACCTCTCCCCCGCCGGCTATGTCGTCGTTTCCGCCGACGCCGCGCTGCCACCGATTGTCGCGTATTCCTTCACCAGCCCATCACTCTGTGACCTGGCTCCCGGCACGCCACTGGCCGATCTGCTGGCGTGGGATCTTCAGCGGCGGCTCACTCATGCCGATCTGCTGCCTGAAGATGTCGCCAATGGTATCCGAGCCGCCTGGGCCACCATGCTCGGCCCGGTGCCCGCCTGCCCCAACCGCGGTTTTCAACA
>CAZUCH010000448.1:0-2897 GCA_964619045.1 uncultured Planctomycetales bacterium
GGGCTGCATCCCGAGCAGCGTCAGGACTGGTTCGACGATACGTTCCAGCGGCTCAGCGCCAACGCCCGACCGACCGGCGTGCTGTGTATCGATCCGGCCGACTTCTCCGGCCCGCTGACAATCGAGTGTGAGTTCGAGGCCGAGGGTTATGCCGTGGGCAACGGAGCCCGGCGTTACCTCAAGCTGCCGATGCTCCAGACCGTGTTCGGCGACCGGGCTCTATACGATCTGTTCGGCAAGACCGACGCCGACGAGCGTGAGTTCGGCTTGACCCTGCTGGCCAGCCGATTGGGCAGTTTCGAGGAGACCCTCAGACTGCCGGCGGGCTGGACAGTGACGAACCTGCCCGAGCCGATCGACATCGACGGGCCGGCGGCGGGGCTGCATTTCGAGATCGAAGCCCGACCGGGCGAAATCCATTACACCTGCGAGTTGGTCGTCAAGCGTTGGCTGATTCCCGCTGACGAATACGCCAACTTCAAGGAAGTCACCGACAAATTCGAGGAACTGGCCGGCCATATGATCGCCTGCGAGCTGGAGGCTGCCCATGCACAGCGTTAAGTCCAATACAAGCACAATCGCGACAAGCACAATCGTGGCCGCCACCGACCATTCCTCTTTGTGGGACCGGTTTGCAACCGGTCAGCGGGCATCTTCTATGTGGGACCGGTTTGCAACTGGTCAGCGGGCATCTTCTATGTGGGACCAGTTTGTAACCGGTCAGCGAGCATCTTCTATGTGGGACCGGTTTGTAACCGGTCAGCGAGCATTTGCCACCACGGCTCTGTTGACGGTCCTCTGCCTGACCTGCGCGACGCACGTCAATGCCGATCAGCCCACTCCCTTGTCACAGGTTACAGCCCCGCCGGACGCGGTCATCGACCTCTGGCAGCAGAGTTGGACCCTGAATGACAACGGCTCGGCCACCTATCACTTCAAGCAGCACGTCCGGCTGAACAACGATCGTTCCTACGACGAATTCGCCGACCCGCGCATCACCTACAACACCGAAACAGACCAACTCGACGTCATCGTCGCGCGCGTCAAGATCCCCGACGGCAGCTACAAGCAACTCGCGGATTACTCGCACGTGCTCGTCTCGCCGGACGGACCGGCGGGCTGGCCAGAGTTCTCAACCATCCGCCAGCACCTGCTGGTGATGAACGGCATCGAGCCCGGCTGCGTCGTCGAGTTGGAGTACAAGATCACCACCCAAGCCGGCGTGCGACCATACATGGCGGCCGACGTCCGCCTCGACCACACGTACCCGGTCACCAAGCGGATCATCGAGATCAACACGCCCGACGGCGTACAACCGACCTCCTTGGTGACTGGCGTCGACAATCCGACCCCCGAATCGTCCCCCGGCACGCAGCGCTGGACCTTCAACAACCTGCCGGGCGCTGTATCAGAGTCACAGGCCCCGCCCTGGCGGGTTGGCGGTGCCCGATTGGCATTCAGCACAGTCGGCCCGGTCGGCGACTGGCTCAGATTGCGCCACGGACAGCTCGCGACGGCTGCCGATGAGTCCGAACTGATCACAAAGCTGGCAACCGAATGGACCGCGGACACGACGAGCGCGTCCGACAAGCTGCGGGCGCTGCAAGACAAGCTGCATGCCCGCTTCAACTTCGTCGAGTTCCCCGTCGAGTGGCGTCCATCCACGATCCGGCCCGCCTCCGACCTGATCCAGTGCAACTATGGGCTCCCAGCCGAGGCGGCCGCCCTGCTGCTGTCCCTGGCCTGGGCAGCCGACTTGCCGGCGACGGCGGGCATCCTCGTAAACGACGAGACATGGTCCGACCACGCCCCACAAAACGGCATGGTCGCCGAGTATGTCGTCCTGCTGACCGCTGAGACCGGGCAGCCGGAGATCTGGAGCGCCCAGCGGGGGCGCATCACGCGCGATGGCCACTGGGCCGGCTACCACCTGCTCCCGATTCCCGCCGTGCCGCTACCCCCGGTCGCGCTGCGTCCCTGGACCGACGCCAGTGCCAGCACTTGCGCTCTTGACGGCCAACTCACGATCGCCGACGACGGCACATGTGCGGGCCGGATCAACCTCCGTCTGAGCGGCTTGTTCGTTTCGCCCGAGGGTCTGCGCGACAAGTCCGCGCAGGAGAGCCGTCTGGCCGGGCTGATCAAGCGTGTGGTCCCAGGCCTCGAGGTCACCGGCTTCTCGGTCACCAGCCTGTCCGGCTCCACGTTCGAAGCCCAGGTCGACGTCAAGAGCAAGAAGCCGCTCGACAAGCTCGACGGACGCTACCGCCTGATGCTCGCCCAGAATGGCCCGTTCATGGCCAACGTGTCGCTACCTTTGAATCACGCGACGCGTACCTTGCCCGTTCGGCTGGCGGGCGCGTTTGACGAACGCATCGACCTGACCATTGATTGGCCCGAGGGCTGGAGCGTTGAAGTTCATCCGGCCCCGGTGGACAACGTAGCCGGCAATTGGGGCCACGTGCGCCAGCAAGTAACCGCCGACGGCGACAGCGTGCGAATCGAGCGTAACGTTCAGGTCGTACGAAACGAGTTGTCAGCCGGCGAGCTGCTCGAACTCCGTGCCCCGCTGAACGAGCTACGCAGCGAGCAAGCCCGCATGATCGTCCTCAACCCGTAAAAGGACCGGGGCAGAGCCCGGCGTAGCGTGCGTCTGAGCCCGGCGTACGGTGCGTCTGAGCCCGGCGTAGGGTGCGTCTGAGCCCAGCGTAGGGTGCGTCTGAGCCCGGCGTAGGGTGCGTCTCGACGCACCAGTCACCTTTCTGTGGGACCGGTTTCCAACCGGTCAGCAGAGTGCGTCTTGACGCACCAGCCACCATTCTGTGGGACCGGTTTCCGACCTTTCTGTGGGACCGGTTTCCAACCTTTCTGTGGGACCGGTTTCCAACCGGTCAGCA
>CAZUCH010000449.1:0-2897 GCA_964619045.1 uncultured Planctomycetales bacterium
CCTGGCCCGGCAGCAACGCCAAGGCCGAAATGGGCGCCGGCGACTTCACGTTCAACTTCCACCCCGGCGAGCACGCCGACGGCTGGATGCCCCAGTGGAATCGTGTCGGCTACGAAGACGCCGAACTCCACGGCTGGGAAGCCATCGGCGCTTTCGAAGGCTGGGCTGGCCAGGGCATGACCCCGATGGGCGGCGGCTTGTACGCCCTAGAGTACACCGTCCCAACAGCCGGCGACTACGGCTTCAAGTTCCGCATGGCTGGTGACTGGGATGTCTCCATCGGCTCGGACTTCAGCAACTACGGCTATGACATGACGCTCACCACCACGACCGACAATGAGCAGGTCCTTTTCGAGTTGGATCTACCCAACGGCCGTTGGCGCACCAGCGTCATCCCCGAGCCCGCCTCGATCATCATCCTGGCCGCTATGGGCCTACTGATTCGCCGTCGCTAGGCGACGACACCCGCCAATCGGCGATTCGCGGCGCGAGTTCCCATCGGGAGCCCGCGCCGCTTCTCGTTGGGGCACGCCGTGCATCCCGCTGGTACGGCCGCTATCATCCCCGCAGCCACGCCGTCTTCGGGACGGCCGGCCCTACAGAGCCCCGAGCGCAAGCGAGCGGGCCCGTAGCGGCCGACCTCCGAGTCGGCCGTAAGCCCCGGACGCGAAACGACCATTGCAACAGCCTTCAGCACCGTATCTTCGAGGCCACGTTATGACCACGCGTAAACCCCGGCGTCAGACGCAGTCCGACATCTTCGAACGCGTCCGCCAATTGGCCTGCAACCTGTGGTGGACCTGGAACCCCGACCCCCAGCGCCTCCTGGCCGCCCTCGACCCTGTCGCCTGGGAAGCCTCCAACCACAACGCTTTCCGCGTCCTGGCCGGACTGTCGGACCAGCGCCGCCGGACCCTATGCACCGACCACGACTTCCTGACGCTGCTCGGCGAATGTGAGCAACAACTCGCCGGCTACCTGGCCGCGCGCACCTGGTTCCAGCGCACCGCCACCCCCCGCCAGAAACGCGTGCATGTGGCCTACTTCTGCGCCGAATTCGCCCTGCACGAGTCCTTCCCGCAATATGCCGGCGGGCTCGGCGTCCTGGCCGGCGACCACCTCAAGTCCGCTTCCGACCTCGGCATCCCACTCGTGGCGGTCGGACTGCTCTACAGCTCGGGCTACTACCGCCAGGAGTTGCGCGCCGACGGCACAACCCGCGCGATCTTCCCCGACTACGACTTCGCCGATTGGCCGCTGATCGCCACCGGCAAGACAATCGCCATCCCGCTCGGCCGCCGAGCAGTTCGCGCCCGAGTCTGGAAGGTCCAGGTCGGCCGCGTCCCGCTGTACATGCTCGACACCGACATCCCCGCCAACAAGCCTAGCGATCGCAGAATCACCGAACGCCTCTACGGCGGCGACCAGGAAACACGTATCCAGCAGGAAATCCTGCTCGGCGTCGGCGGCCTGCGCGCACTGCAAGCGGTGGGGGAGCGCGTCACCGTCTGTCACCTCAACGAAGGTCACGCCGCCTTCTGCTCGCTGGAACGCCTCCGACAACTCCGCGCTACCGGTGTCTCACCAACCGTTGCCACGAAACGCGTGCGAGCCACTACGGTCTTTACCACGCACACGCCAGTGCCGGCCGGCCACGACCGCTTCCCGCCGGCCCTGTTCAACAAGTACCTCGGACCGCTGGCCGCCGATCTGGGACTCTCCCGAACCGAGTTGCTTGGCCTCGGCCGCGAAGACCCCGACGATCGCCAAGAGCCGTTCTGCATGACCGTCCTGGCTCTCAAGCTCAGCGGTCGCCGCAATGCGGTCGCCGAACTGCACGGCGACACCTCACGCCGGATGTGGACCGGCGTCTTCGGCGTCGAGAATCCAGACGATGTGCCGATCACGCACGTCACCAACGGCGTACACGTGGCCACCTGGCTGGCACCCGAGATCCGGCCGCTCTACGACCGCTATCTCAGGCCGCGTTGGGTAGGGGAGTCGCCCGCCGACGACTGCTGGCAACGTGCCGATCGCATCCCACCCGCCGAGCTGTGGGGCGTCCGCAACCTGTTGCGTCGCCGACTGGTCGAGTTCATCCGCCTCCGTCTGCGGCAGCAGATTCAGCGGCGCTGTGGCTCTCAGCAGGAGATGGTCGCAGCGCTGGACACCTTTGATGAGCGTGCTCTGACGATTGGATTCGCCCGCCGATTCGCGACCTACAAGCGTGCCCCGCTGATCTTCCGCGACGCGCGACGACTCGCGGCGATCCTCGGCGATCCTCGACGTCCCGTCCAACTCGTCTTTGCCGGCAAGGCCCATCCCGCCGACGCCGCCGGCCAGGATCTGGCTCGCCGCATATACCAAGCCGCCCGCCGCGGCGGTTTCCGCGGACGAGTGGCCCTCCTGGAGGACTACGACATGCACGTCGGGCGAATGCTGACCGCCGGCTGTGATGTCTGGCTGAATAATCCGCTACGGCCTCAGGAAGCGTCCGGCACCAGTGGCATGAAGCCCCCGCTGCACGGCGGCCTGAACTTCTCGATCCTCGATGGCTGGTGGCCCGAGGCCTACAACGGGCGCAACGGCTGGGCGATCGGCGACGAACAGCCCGCCCGCACGCGCGCCATCCAGGATCGTCACGACGCCGAGTCGATTTACGACCTGTTGGAGCGCGAGATCGTGCCGTTGTTCTACGACCGCACCCGCGCCGGCCTACCGCGCAAGTGGGTTACGCGCATGGTGGCATCGATGAAAACCGTCTGCCCCGTCTTCAACACGCACCGCATGTTATCCGACTACCTCAACCTCTACTCTCAATAACCAAGTCACGTACGGTGCTCCGCGCCCCACCCCGGCCGGTTCGGTCGAGCCCCGCTTCGGACCCGGGAATCACC
>CAZUCH010000450.1:0-387 GCA_964619045.1 uncultured Planctomycetales bacterium
TCATCGACGGTTGCACACTCTACCTCGTGCTGGCCGGCAATCTCGAATCAAACTTTAACAAGCTCGAGCTGTTCTTCGACACCCGTGAGGGCGGCCAAAACCAACTCGTCGGCAACAACCCCAACATCGATGGCAACGGGCTGAATCGCATGGGAGACGACGGCTCCGGCAACGGTCTGATCTTCGATGCCAACTTCGAAGCTGACTTCTTCATCGCAGTCACCGGTGGTAACGTCCCCTACGAGCTGCACGCCCACTACGCCGAGCTCTACGTTGACGTCGAAAACCCCGGCATCGGCTACTACCTCGGCATGGGCGGCGCGGTCACAGATGGCACGCTCGCCGGCGGCACCAACCCCAACGGCATCCTCTGCACCATCAACAACA
>CAZUCH010000450.1:397-2866 GCA_964619045.1 uncultured Planctomycetales bacterium
GCCGGCGTGGTCGGCGACAACGGCGCCGGCGGCGTCGACCTCGGCGGCTTCGGCATCACCACCGGCGTAGAAATCGCCATCCCGCTCGACGCGATCGGCGCACCTACTGGCAACGTCAAGGTCTGCGCCTTCATCAACGGCGGCTCGCACGACTTCGTCTCCAACCAGTGCCTGGGCGCCATCGGTGGATTCGCCGGCGCGCTCAATCCGGGCGAGCCGCGCACCCTCGACTTCACAACCTTCGCCGGAAACCAGTTCTTCGCCGTTACGAACTCCGGCTTCGCCTGCGGCGCCTGCTGCATCGACGATGAGTGCTTCGTCATGACCGCCGCCGACTGCGCCGGTGTCGAGGGCCTCTATCTAGGCGACGGCGTCTCCTGTTTCGGCAACCCATGTAGCAGCATCGAAACCGGCGCCTGCTGCACCGGCGGCACCTGCGAAATCATCGCCGAACTCACCTGCATCAACCAAGGCGGCGACTACCTCGGCGACAACACCGTCTGCACCGAGTTCACCTGCAACACCGGCGCCTGCTGCACCGGCGACACCTGTGACGTCCTGCGATTCGACCAGTGTGCCGACATCGCCGGCCTCTACCTCGGCGACGACGTGCCGTGCGATCCCAACCCCTGTGGCTCTGGAGCCTGCTGCATCGGAACTTTCTGCGTCATCGCCTCCGAGGCCGATTGCGTCATCGCTGGCGGAACCTTCCTGGGCAACGGCACCGACTGCGTCGGTAACCCCTGCGGCGCGCCACCCGAGCAGCCCACCATCGACGGAACCGCCGATGTCGGCTACGGCCTGGCCCTCAGCGTCCAGGACACCCAGACCCAGTTCGGCGACAACAACAACCCCGACCCCGCCTTCGCCAACGGTTCCGAACTCGACCAGGCATTCGCCACCGTCATCGGCGACCGCCTCTACCTGGTCCTGGCCGGTAACCTCGAATCCAACTGGAACAAGCTCGAGATATTCTTCGACACCCGCGCCGGCGGCCAGCAGCAACTCCGCGGCGACAACCCCGACGTCGACTTCAACGGCCTCAACCGTATGGGCGACGACCCCGCGACCCCCGAGGTCGTCGAAGGTCTCTGGTTCGACGACGGCTTCGAAGCCGACTTCTACCTGCTTGCCACCGGCAGCAATGACCCCTACGAACTCTACATCAGTTACGCCGAACTCTACGTCGATGAGGGCAACCCCGGCATCGGACGCTTCCTGGGTATAGGCGGGGCCGTCACCGACGGCTTGCTCACCGGCGGCGACAACCCGGACTACGTCTTCGCCACCATCGACAACTCCAACATCCTCGGCGTCACCGGCGGCACCGGCCTGGATGACGGCTCCGGTGTCCTCACCGGCTTGGAGGTCAGCATCCCGCTGGCCGCCATTGGCGATCCCACCGGCGACTTCAAGGTCTGTACGTTCGTTAACGGTCAGCAGCACGACTGGATCTCCAACCAGATCCTCGGCCCTATTGGCGGTGGTGAGAACTTCGCCGAGCCGCGCGTCACCGATTTCCGCGATCCGATCGACGCGGTGCCTGGCCCGCAGTACTTCTTCGTACCTTACGTCGCCGGTCCAGACCTGTGCCCGGGTGACATGGACTGCGACGGCGACGTGGACTTCGACGACATCGACCCGTTTGTGCTGGCATTGGGTGGCGAAGAGGGCTATCTGGCCGCGTATCCCGATTGCCAGTGGCTCAACGCCGACTGCGATGGCGACGGCGCCGTGACCTTCGATGACATCGACCCGTTCGTCGCGCTGATCGGTACGACCTGTGAATAGCTGCTGTTGGCAGCAACAGACTGTTTGTGTGTGACCAAAGGGTGCGAGCGCCGGGCACCGCGATCCGGCGCCGCTCCCGCTAGCCCTTGAGAAGGGCAGGAGGAGATTTGACTATGAGAACATGCGTACTAACCCTGACCGCGGCCCTGCTATTGGCCGCTACCCCCGCCCTGGCCGACTTCTACGTCGCCAGCGATCTCAACGGCTGGGATCCCGGCGCTGCGGCATGGCAGATGACCGACGTCTACGCCGACGGCAGCTTCTACCAGCTCGCGATTTCCGACGCCGGTTACGCCGGCCGCCACGAGTGGAAAGTTACCGACGGCACCTGGGACTTTACTGCTCCCGGTGACAACGCCAAGGCCGAGATGGGCGTTGGTGATTTCACATTCAACTTCCACCCCGGTGAGCACACGGACGGCTGGATGCCCCAGTGGAATCGCGTAGGTTACGAAGATGCCGAACTCCACGGCTGGGAAGCCATCGGCGATTTCGAAGGCTGGACTGGCCAGGGCATGACCCCGATGGGCGGCGGCATGTACGCGCTCGAGTACACCGTCCCCACGGCCGGCTCATACCCCTTCAAGTTCCGCATGGCCGGCGACTGGGACATCTCCATTGGTGACGACTTCAGCAACTACGGACACGACATTACGCTGACCACCACGACCGACAATG
>CAZUCH010000451.1:0-2863 GCA_964619045.1 uncultured Planctomycetales bacterium
CAATGCCGACGCCGGATCAGCCAAAGCCGATGACGTCGCCAAGACGGTCAAGACACAGACGATTGCTAGCGATCTCATGTTTACTCTCCTCCAGCCTCCTGTGAAAGTGACAGGACTATCCCATTATGCATGCGGCGTCCATCCCCGCGCGGCCACAGGATGCCGCCAGAGCACTGCGGACCCGCACACAACACCTTTGCTTCCCAGCATATCGAGCTAGGATTCGCCATTTACCGGACTTCCGATGACAATGCTACCGCGTGAGGCGTCTCGATCCAAGCAAAAACTGCGGATTCTGCCCTGAATTCGCTTGTTCGGCTGCTCCAACGTGCCGGGCCAGGTTTACCGGACTCTCCAGCACCGTGACGCATCCGGCGTCTGCGTCGACCTCCACGAGCGCCCCCAGCGGCAGCGTGGCGTTGTAGCGCGAATGCCCAGCCGGGAAGTTCCCGATTACCGGCACCTTCAGTTTCCCGAAGTAGTCGTCGAACACCTGTTCGAGCGTCAAGCTGGACTCGTCCTCCTTCGGCTCACAGTCGCTGAACTGTCCGAGGATCGCGCCGGCGAGACCGTCGAACTTGCCGGCCAGACGAAGCTGCGACAGGTAGCGATCGATCCTGTATGGCCGTTCGCCGACGTCTTCGATAAACAGGACGGCGCCGTCCGTATCGATCTCGAACTCGGTCCCCATCAGCGCGACGACCAACGAGAGATTCCCGCCGGTCAGCCGCCCGCGGCCGACGCCTGGTGCGATCGTCTTGATCTGCGGCCCGTCCGGCGGGATGAAGTACGAGTATCCCGTCGACAGCGGCCGGCCTTGCGAGTCGAGATACTCCGAGCGGAGCAGCGCTCGCCAGAGGTACTTCTCGGCGAAGGGGTGCAGGTTGTCTTCGCTGCCGAGTCCCCACATCGGCACCGGGCTGTGAAACGTGATCAGCCCCGTCTTCTTGCCGATCGCCAGGTGCAGCGCGGTGATGTCGCTGAAGCCAATGAAGACCTTGGGGTTCTCGCGAATCACGTCGTAATCGATCAGATTCAGCATCCGCGTGGCGCCGTACCCGCCGGTCCCTGGGAACACGGCATCCACCTCTGGATCCCGGAAGGCCGCCATCAGTTCATCGGCGCGTCTCTGATCATTCCCGGCGAGATACCCGCGCGTGCGATAGAGATCGTCCGGGACCTTCACCACGAAGCCCAGCGCCTCAAGCCGCCGCCTGGCAAGGTCCATGCGTGCAGCATCCAACGGCCCGGCAGGGGCAACAAACGCAATCGTATCCCCCGGCCCGAGCGCCGGGGGATAGATCGGCGGCCGGGCTGCCGGCTCATCCCCCGCCCATGCCGCCGCAACCAGGGACAGGAGCACAATCGTCACACACAGTAATAATCTGGTCGTCATAGGACTGATAATACTCGCTGCAGGCGAGTGTGTGCCACTGATTGTGAACATTGTAGCCTGGCGCGGTGCCGTCGTGTGAGATTAGATTTCCGATTTCGTCTTGTTTAGCACGGCGCGCACCTTTGTCAGCAGATCCTGCCGCGTGAAGGGCTTTTCCAGGAACTCGACGCCCTCCTCAAGCACGCCGTGGTGGGCGATGACGTTGGACGTGTAGCCCGATATGTACAGCGTCGGCAAGTCGGGGCGCGTGGCGCACAAGTGATTGGAAAGCACCCGCCCGTTCATGTCCGGCATGATTACGTCGGCGATCAGCAGGTCGATCGGGCCGGCGTGGTTCTGTGCCGCCTCGACGCCCTCCCGACCATTGCCGGCGGTTATCACCGTGTAACCCGCGCCTCGCAGCGATCGGGCGACCAACTCGCGCACGGGCTCGTCGTCTTCGCACAGCAGGATGGTTTCGCTACCGTGTGGGGCCGCGTCCGATTGCGTGCCGTGCGTCTGGTCGACGGGAGCCACTTCGATCGGCGGTAGATAGACCTTGAAGGTGGTACCGCGCCCCGGCTCGCTGTAGACCATGATGTGGCCGCCGGACTGCTTGACGATGCCATGCACGGTGGCCAGACCGAGCCCGGTGCCCTTGTCCACGGGTTTGGTGGTGAAAAACGGCTCGAAGATTCGCTCGAGCGTCGCGGCGTCCATGCCGTGCCCCGTATCACTGACCGCCAGCAACACGTGCGGTCCCGGCTGGGCCTCGGCATGGTTGTTCGTGTAATCGTCTTCGAGCGTTACGTTCTGGGTTTCCAGCGTCAGCCGACCGCCGTCGGGCATGGCCTGCACCGCGTTGACCACCAGGTTCACAACCACTTGTGCGATCTGGCCGGCGTCGGCCAACACCGATTTCAACTTCGACTCGACAACCATCTCGAGCGTGATGTCCTCGGTGATCAACCTCTGGAGCATCTTGTCCAGATCCGTCAGGATGCGGTTCAGATTCAGGACTTCCGGCTGCACTACGTCCCGCCGGCTGAAGGTGAGCAATTGCCCGGTCAGCGCGGACGCCCGCTGAGCGGACAGCTCGATCTGCTCCATCGATTGGACAACATCGTGATCGGCCCCCAGCTCGCTTCGTATGCTGTCCATGCTCAACTCGACGTTGCCCAGGATCGCGGTGAGGATGTTGTTGAAATCGTGCGCCACGCCGCCGGCCAACTGGCCGATCGCCTCCATCTTCTGTGATTGGTGTAGCTGCGCTTCTAGATCAAGTCGCGCCGCTTCGGCTTCCTTGCGATCCGTAATGTCTATTCCCAGACCGACCAGATGAGGTATGCCGCCGAATTCCCGCCGCGATCCGGTGAAGTAATATGGAATTCGACGACCGTCTTTCGTCACCAACTCCGCTTCGGCCCCAGCGACGCCCTCCCGGAAGACGCTCAGCATGGCCTCTTCGATGAGTCCCTTGTCTTCGCC
>CAZUCH010000452.1:0-2856 GCA_964619045.1 uncultured Planctomycetales bacterium
GACATCGGTTATGGAATAAATACCCTCTGATGATGAACCATCATCAAACCAGGTGGTGTTTTCCGGATCAAATTCAATCAGGATGGTCTCATGGCGGCCCTTGCCCGGGTTGTAGGCTGTAATCTCCATTATTTTTTTCCTTCTTTCATTGAGTTGCCACACTCAAGGCTCTGCTTCAGCCGGTAACTTTGCCAGCTGCAGTTGATGATCCTGGCTTTATGGGTGAGGCGATCCAACAGCGCGGCGGTCATTGTTTGATCAGCGAAGACCTGGGTCCAATCGGCAAAGCCAAGATTGGTGGTGATCATTACGGATCCTTTCTCATAGCGTTCAGCAAGTACTTGAAAGAGCAGCTCAGCGCCTTCTTTGGAAAACGGAATGTACCCAAGCTCATCCAAAATCAACAGATCATAGCGACTATACCGTTTAAGAAGGCGTTGCAGATTCCTTTCCTCACGCGCTTCGACAAGTTCATTCACCAAGCCGTAACAGGTAACGAACCGGGTACTGTAATTATTTTTACACGCTTCCAAGCCAAGGGCTGAGGCCATATGCGTCTTGCCGGTGCCGCTGCTGCCTAAAAAGATGACATTCCGGTGCTCTTTGATATACTCGCAGGTGGTGAGTTCGCGAAAAACGCGGATGTCCAGTTCAGGCGCTGCCTGTAGGTCAAAAGTCTCCAGAGGTTTGAGAAGCGGGAACTTGGCCTCCCTGACCCTGCGTTTTAGTCGGTTACCGGCTCGGGCCTGTATCTCAGCACTGGTCAGATCAAGAAGAAACTCGTCATATCCAATGCCGGAGTCAACAGCCTGGCGCAGGTTGGCCTCTATTTCACGTACCATTGCCGAGAGATTCAAATCCTTCAGGTTAGCCTTGAGTTCAAGCAGGGTGGTCTTTTTCATTGGACACCTCCCAGTTGGCCATACTGTTCTACGTCGGCAGGAGGCAAGCTTTCCCAGCCATCCAGGGCGGCGACAGTGCTTTTTGTTCCATTAGCATAAAGAAGCAGGTGCCGCACTCCTTGACTTGAACTGATGCCATTTTCTATGGCCAGCTCTACAGCAGCCTCGATCTCCTCCGGCTGAAATGTTCGATAAAGCATCAAAACGGAGATGAAATCTTTGGTTCCCCCGGTATCGCCCTGGGCCTGACGGAGACGCTCCAGAAATTTGTGCAAAGACTCCGGCCAGATCTTGCTCCACTGGCGTATCGGTCTTGCACTGTTAAAGGCCATGGGCCGCTGTTTGAGCAGATCAAGGTAGTGATCCGGATCAAGCTGCCACTTGTTGTTGCCGTAGAGCCGCTTGTGGGTGGCCAGTTGGCGACTCTTTAGGTAGATATCAACTTTGTCGACGCCAAGGAGCACCGATACTTCATGGCCGGTGTAACTTGTCGGCACCGAGTAGCGATTCTTGTCTACGATCACGGTACCATATTTGTCTACCTTGCAGGTCTGGGACTGCAGATTGCTGAAAATCGCTTCCGGCATAGGCAGCAAGTGTTCTTTTTCTGTGTCGTAGAGTACATCGACACAATGCTCCCGGCCTGCCATTTTGTGACTCCCGTAGGCCCGGCACTGCTCAAGCAACATGGTATTGAGCTCATCTAAGCTTGCCACCTCCGGAACTGGGACCATGTAATTGCGCCTGGCAAAACCGACAAGTCCCTCAACACCACCTTTCTCATTGCCAGCGGCAGGATTGGTAAAACGAGCCTCAAAGCTATGGTAGGCCCTAAATTTAACGAAAGACTCCTGCTCGATACGGTTCCTGCCCTGCAAGACTTTGCGCACCGCCGTGGTCAAGTTGTCATAAATCAGCACCGGAAAAACACCACCAAAAAATTGGAAGGCGTGCAGGTGAGCATCAAAAAAGGCCTGTTGCCGTTCACAAGGGTAGGCACGGACAAAGTGCTTGCCGGAATACTTGGAGCGTAAGCAGAAAAACTTCAGCGTTGTTCTCTCGCCTCCGATGATGGCTGTGGCCGTGCCCCAGTCAACTTCGGCCTCGAATCCGGCCTCGGGATCGCTGGGGATAAAGGCGCCGGGATTATCTAAACCAAGCCTGGCTTTAGCAAGCCCGACATACCGACGCACTGTGGATTCGCCACCTCCATACCCATGCTCAGCGACCAGCCGGTTGAAAATCCGGCGGGCGGTATGCCGCTGCTTGCTGGGTTGCTCCTTATCCTTTGTTAGCCATTTGTCGATGATGGTGAGATAAGGCCCAAGTACAGGGAAAGGTTGCTTTTCACGCTCCTGGTAACCCCACGGCTCTCCCCGGATCACCTTCTTGACAGTGTTGCGTGAATGACCAGTCAGCCGCGCCAGTTCGCTGATGTTTTTGCCGTAGACCCGGTGGGCCGTCCTGATAAATTCATATTGATCCATTTTGAGCAACTCCTCTCCTCCCAGGCTATAGTTTTTGATACCTACCATAACACGTGGAGAATCTGTGCTCAGGGTGATCAATTTTCGGTTAGCATAACCGCTGTTTCCTGGTCATTTTTAGGTTAGCAAAACCAATTGATCATAACCGGCGCAGTTTCTATGTAATCGGCAAATCACTTTACGAGATTCGAGAAAACCGCCTATACAAATTGGCTCTTTTCAAAACCTTTGCGGCATATGCAAAGAACCGCTGGGCAATGGGAAAATCCCATGCCTATCGTTTAATCGAGGCATACCGTGTCATTGAAAATCTTTCCCCAATTGGGGACATTTTGCCTGAGAGCGAATCTCAGGTCCGACCATTGGTACCGCTCACACCGCTGGAGCAGCGCAACATCTGGCGAAAATTCTTAGAATCGGAAGTGGAATGTACGGCTGCAAATATCGGCAGGTTCGTTTCCAATAGC
>CAZUCH010000453.1:0-2856 GCA_964619045.1 uncultured Planctomycetales bacterium
CCGCGGGCTTCACACACACCCTCCGCGGCGGCCAAATGTCGATCTGGATGCTCTTGACCGGCAGTGCCCGCTTGACCACCGGCGGCCACGAATGCTCACTAGCCGCCGGCGACACGGCCCTCCTCCCCGCCGCCGGCCCGGCTACGCACCTGGAGTTGGAGACGGCTGCCAAGTGGATTCTCGTCACAATCCCCCAGTAGCGGACGAGACCCCGGTGTAGGCCGCGCCCGGACCGCAACAGAATCGCCGGACGCCGCCGCAACAGAATCGCGGGACGCCGGCGCAACAGAATCGCGGGACGCCGCCGCCCCGTCCCGTAGGGACGAGGTGAGAATAGCCCAGCACGAAGTGCTGGGATTTGTGCGACACAAGGAAAGCAAGCCCCGTAGGGGCGACTGAAGCTCCAACAAAGGGACGCGCCAATGACCGACCTGCCCAACACGCGAGCCGAGCTGGCACGCATGATCGACCACACGCTCCTCAAACCCGAGGCCACGCGCGCTCGAATCGACAAGCTATGTGACGAGTGTCTCCAATACGGCTTCGCCGCCGCCTGTGTGAATCCCGTTTGGGTCGAGCGCTGCGTCGAACGTCTCGCCGGCAGTTCAACCGATGTGGCGAGCGTCGTCGGCTTCCCATTGGGAGCCGCCTCGCCACAGGTCAAGGCCGTCGAGGCCCGCATTGCGGTCGAGCAGGGCGCCCGTGAGATCGACATGGTCGTCAACCTTGGCGCCTTGATCGACGGCGACCGCGAGGCCGTCACGGGCGACATCGCCGGCGTTGTCGCGGCGGCCAAGCGTGCCAACCCCGCCGCTCTGGTCAAGGTCATTCTGGAGACGCGTGCTCTCGCCGACCAGCAGATCATTCTCGGCTGCGAGTGCTGCGCCGCGGCTGGGGCCGACTTTGTCAAGACTTCGACCGGCTTCCACCCGACCGGCGGAGCGACCGTCGAACACGTGGCCTTGATGAAGCAGCACGCCGCCCCCCTACTCGTCAAGGCCGCCGGCGGAATCAGCGACTTCGCGACAGCCCAGGCCATGATCCGCGCCGGCGCCGACCGACTAGGCATGTCCGCCGGCGTCGCCGTACTGGCGGCCCTGGCCAACTGACGCCCCTCTCTATGGGACCGGTTTGTAACCGGTCAATTCGCAGCCGATCGGTGGAAATCTCGCCAGCGCCTTCAACAAGCCTTCAATAAAGCGCATAATGGACGCCGTAATGGTCGAGAATCAGGAAGACCGACTATCGTCATTCGCCAATCCTCCGCGCCACATGGGCGCTGCGGAGATCATTCGCCACTACTCCACGAACCGTAGCGACGTGCGCCAGGCGGCCCTCGACGGCCTGGATCTGTCGGCGACCCGCCTCATTCTCGACCTCGGCTGCGGGTTCGGCTTCATGTCCGAGACCGTGGCCCGACGATGCGCGCCGGATGCCGAGCTCATCGGCCTCGACGCCTGCCGCAGAAACGAGCAGCCCTTCCTCGAGCGCATGGCACGCACCGGCCGCCGAGCCCGCTTCGTGCATCAACACGTAACGACCACGCTGGAATGGCCCGACAACCACTTCGATCTGGTTGTGGCCTCCTACACCATGTACTTCTTCCCGGGGCTGGTCCCGGCGATCGCGCGCGTGCTCGCGCCGCACGGCACACTGATCGCGCTGACCCACACCGAGCAATCATGTCACGACCTGCTGCGCGCGACGGGGTTGCCGCGCGACGACGCGCGTCTGCTGGGCCTCATCCACTGCTTCCCGGCCGAGAATGGGCGCGAGTTGCTCTCTCCCTGGTTCGCCGAGATCGAGCGCGTTGACTACCCGAACGCCCTCGTGTTCGAGCCCGAGCAATACGACGACTTCCTGCGCTACCTGCGCTTCAAGCTGCCCTTCCTGCTGAGCGATCCCGACAGCAACGGAGACGGCAGCTCGGAGCCCTTGGCCAACGCCTTGCGTGCCACGCTCGCGGACACCCGCCGCATCTCCTTCGACAAGTCCGACGCAACCTTCCGCTGCCGCCGCCCCCTCAAGTAGCCTCACGTCACCGATCAGAACCGCGAGCGCAAGCAACGGACCCGACCCGCCTCATACGGATTCCGGGGACTTCGCACTGGTCGCCCGATCGTTCACGAAGTCGTCGGCGTTCCGTTCGAGTCGTTCAATCGCGTGTGCCAGTATCTCACTCCGGAGCAGTTGCAACAGTCTCTGCGGCGAGACGCCGGTGGCACAGTTACCGTCACAGTTACTTCTTGGAACGGTGGTGGATGCGGTTGTCCTCGCCGATCTCGGAGTACTCGATGGGCATGCCGTCGGGGCAATCGACTACGTTGCCCTCGCCGACGATTTCGATCTTGTCGACCGTGGCATCGTCTTCGACGTAGACGTGGATATCCTCGCCCATGATCGACAGTTTGGTGATCGCCGACCCCGCCAGGAACGTTACCTCGTGGTCTTCGCCGATAATCCCGATGTTGCCGTACCCGACTTGTCGCCACTTGCTGTCGCTGCCGGTGATTCGGGTGACCGTGCAGCCGGTGAGCACTAGTAGGGCGAGTGCGATCAGGCTGAGTTTGCCAACGGTCTCGGTCATTGTCACGATCTCCAGTTTCTCGGGTATCCAGGGGCCGGCTAGGATGCCAGCAGCTTCTCCAGAATCTCCGTTGCCTGTTTCACGTCGCCGTCGCTGTCAAAGGCGATGTTGGTAACCTGTGATTGGCCCAAGGCGGCGGCCGTGAAGCCGCGCATGTTGATGGCCGCTTCGGCCAGGGCAGTCGTGATTCGCCCGCCCAGTCCGGGGGCGTTGGGGCCCTCGATCCGCAGGTTCCGCAAGCCGTCGGCGATCGAGAGGCCCGCATCACG
>CAZUCH010000454.1:0-2856 GCA_964619045.1 uncultured Planctomycetales bacterium
ACTCGGATCATGCAAAATTGTCGCGGTTTTTTCTTACGTACTGAACTTGGGTTAGTACACGAAAAGACCGGAGTCGCCTGGTATGACAGGCGACCCCGGTCTTCTTACTTCGGCTGTGAATCAGCCGCCACATCGCCGCCCGATGGGGCGTGTCGGTAGCTACTTATAGCGTTCCTTGAACTCTTCGGCGGCGGCCTTGCGGCGGGCCTGTTCCTCTGAATCCATTTTGCCGAGAAACCACTTGTGATCGTCGGAGTTCAGCACTTCGTCCAGCTTGACCTGGAGGGCCTTGGCGGCCTCGATGCGCTCGGGCTTGCCGGATTCGTTGGCTTCCTTGATGAGCGACTTGAGGGCCGGCACGTAGTGCGTGTAGAAGGTCTTGGCCACGTCGTACGTACCGTGCCAGTGCGTGTAGTCGGGGCCCATCATCGAGGCGCCGTGCCGGGCGCGGCGTCCTTCGTGGTGCCACAACTCCCAGAAGGCCCAGTCGGCATCGTGCGTGAAGCTCACTGCCGGGAGTTCCTTGGCGGCCTTGGCCACACCGTCCAGTGCTATGCTGGGCTTGCCGAACTTCTCGTTGTACAGATGGACCAGTCCGTCGTACTGGGTGTAGAAGCTGTCGACCCAGTTCTCATTGTGGCAGTTCAGGCAAACGTTCTTCATGTTCTGCCGGCGCACTTGCCAGGGGACATCCTTGCCGGGCAAGCCCATTTTGGCGTCGGAAACTTCGGGTCGCACCGAGACTTTGGGCCGGTTGTTCCAACTGATGCGCATGCCCACGTCGTGTGTGCCCGCCTGGTCCTTGGTGCCCGACATGTGGCAGGTAGCGCAAGTCGGCGCCGTCCAGTAATCCTCGCCGACGATCCACTTCGGGCTGTCCAGATTCATCTTGTCGATGTTGGCGAAGAAGGCTATGCCGTGCTTGGACTCCTCGTATATCTCCTTCTGCGGGTGATCGGGGCCCATGTGGCATTTGCCGCAGGTGTCGGGGTGACGGGCCTGGGCAGCCGAGAACGTGTGTCGACTGTGACACGCCGAGCATGAACCCTCGGAGCCGTCGGGGTTGAGCCGGCCGATGCCGGTGTTGGGCCAGGTGGCCGGATCCAGGCTGCCGTCCGGGAGAACCTTGACTTGCGAGCCGTGGCATTGCCAGCAGCCGTTGACGGCGGCGGCGGAGTTTCCGCCCGGGAAGCCCTCGGTGATAAAGGCGCGATTGCCCTCGACTACTTCGGCCAGCACATTGTCGAGCGACCCGAGGATGCGCGCGGCTTTGGAGTGGTGCGAACCGGCGACTTCCTTGACCTCACGCTCGTGACAGCGTCCACAGTCCTTGGGGCTGACGATGATCGATATCAGCTCTTCATGGTGCTTGATTGCGTCCACGTCCCCCTTCTCGGCCTTGTGGCACTCGTAGCAGCCGACGTTGGCGCGGTAGTGCTTGCTGGCGCCCCACATCTGGTAGAGCCCCCGACTCTCCTTCTTGTGGCAGTCTATGCACTCCTGGGATTCCTTGCTGATTTCCGACAGCCCGATCGCCTGTCCCTGAGCGGTCACGGCCAGCATAATGCCGGCCATCAGTCCCGCGAAGGACAGGCCTCTCTTCTTCCTCGTCTCATGGAGAAACTCCTATGCTGTAAGTCCGACGCGAACCAGAGTGTATACGTGTTGGCCGCACGTGCGGCCGATCAAACCTCTCGTCTAGCGCGCGTTGTCGGCGCGCACTTGTCCAGACAGGACCGGGATCGTGACTCGCACCAAGATGGTGTACAGCAGCAGGCCGAAGGCCCAGATTCCCAGGCACACCATAGTCTCGCCCGCCGTGGGTATGTACTCGACTATCTCGCCCAGGGGCGTTGGGATAAACGCCGGCACGATCAAGCCCATGCCCTTCTCGATCCAGATGCCCACGATGGCGAGCACGCAGGCGATGTTGAGGGTGGGCAGAGCCCGCGACGCCGGCAGCACCAGCATGACCATCGCCGCCAGATCGAAGATCATCGCGGCCCAGATCCACGGCACCAGCCCGGTCTTGTCGCCCAGTCCGAAGTACAGGTAGCGGGCCGACGCGACATGGGCCGAATCGGTATAGAACTCGGTGAACAGCTCGCAGACCAGCAGGAAGAAGTTGATCAGCATTGCGACTTGCATGATGCGCCGCAATGTGAACAAGGCGTCGTTGCTGACCTTGTGGGTCGTAAAATGCCTGACGATCTGGAGTGTGATGATAATGAACGCCGGCCCGGCCGCGAAGGCGCTGGCCAGGAATCGCGGGGCGATGATGGCGGAGTTCCAGAACGGTCGCCCGCCCAGTCCGACATAGAGAAACGCCGTCACCGTGTGGATGCTGACAGCCCAGACGATGGCGATGAAGACGAAGGGCAGGTAGAAGCCCTTGGAGGGCTGGCGGCCGCGATAGGCGGCGTAGATCAGATAGCCGCAGATATGCAGGTTCAGCAGCAGGTAGCCATTCAGCGCGATCACGTCCCAGGCCAGCATCGACATCGGGAAATTGAACTTCCAGAGCAGGTGCAGAAAACGGTCCGGGCGCCCCAGATCGGCCGTCACGAACAACAGACACATGATGATCACCGAGACGGCGAGCAACTCGCCGAAGATGACCACGTCGTGCAGGTGCAGGTTGCGGTATATGTAGACCGGGATGACCAGCATGGCCGCCGCCGCCGCCAAACCGACCAGGTAGGTGAAGTTGGCGATGTACATGCCCCACGAGACCTGGTCGGTCATGCCGGTCGTCACCAGCCCATGCACGACCTGCTTGCAATAGGCGTTCACGCCCAGCAGCACGATGACGGACAGGATCGTCATCCACGTGTAGTAGCGCCAATCGCCGACGAA
>CAZUCH010000455.1:0-2851 GCA_964619045.1 uncultured Planctomycetales bacterium
GCCACTGCCGTTGGTTCTTGACAAACACCTGCATGGTTTCGCAGCCCAGCGCCAGGGCCGCCTCGAGTGCCTCGTGCATGCCACCCGCGATCGACAGATGCGCCCCCAGGCGCATACGCCGCCTCGGGCCCCGAGCCCGCCCGCGATCATGAGCATTATCTTTGACCACTGCCATCACGCTGTGTCTAATGCCCCCGGCCACGTCCGTCAACGTAACCCTGGAGGCCGGCCAGTGCCGCGCGAGACACTCATCCTGGCATCAGCAAGCCCACGTCGGCACCAGCTCCTCGGCCGCGTCTACCCCCATTTCACCGTCCACCCCTGCCCCCTCGACGAGCCTCGGCGAACGTCCGAAAAGGTCGCCCCCAGCCGCTGGGCCGCCGCTCTGGCGTATTTCAAGGCACGCACCGTGGCACACGCCTATCCCGATCAATGGGTGCTCGGAGCCGACACGCTCGTGGCCTGTGGCGGCCAACTGCTCGGAAAGCCCCGAGATCGCGATGACGCCCGCGCCATGCTCGAATTGCAGGCCGCGTGCCCAAGCGACGTCATCACCGGCGTTTGCTTGTTACGCGTCGGGCTGGAGCCCGCCAAGCACGTCGAAGTGGACGTTACCCGCGTCTGGATGCGCGATAAACGCGCTCTTCGCGAGGACTATCTCAGCGGCAACGACTGGGCCGGCAAGGCTGGGGCCTACGGCATCCAGAATGTCGGCGACCGCCTGATTGAGCGCATCGAGGGCAGTTTCTCGAACGTTGTCGGCCTGCCACTCGAACTGCTCGCAAAGATGCTGCAATCTATCGGGCTCACGCCAGGCACTGCCGAGGCCGACCGGCAACCTTGAAGGCTGCCGCCGCCGGCGCGCGCCTGCAGCGCATCGCCCGGCAGCCGATAAACGGAAGCCTTGGCTCGCCGGCCTCCAGTCCGTATCATACGAGTAGATGAACATGGACGGCCGATGCGTCGATACGAACCCTGGACACCGGGTGTCGGCCGGACATCAGCCGCCGACCGGCACCTAGATACTAGGGCTGGTAACAGGCTCGTTGGAGCGCAGATGGCTTCCAAGCTCGACTCAGCGTTGGGGGACTACCTCAAGGAGATCAAGGATTTTGCGCTGCTCACCCCCGAGCAGGAGCGCGAGTTGGGCACCAAGATACGAGCCCGGGCTGACGTCGAGGAACGCCTCGCTCACGGCGAAATCGGTATCGCCGAGTACGAGCGCGTGCAGCGCGAGGCGGCCGAGGCACGCGACCACATGGTCCAGGCCAACCTGCGCCTGGTGATCAGTGTCGCCAAGAACTTCCGCAACCGCGGGTTGCCGATGGAGGATCTCGTCAACGAGGGGAACGTTGGCCTGATGAACGCCGTCGATCGTTTCGACCCGGAAGTCGGGTCACGCTTCAGCACCTACGCCGGCTACTGGATCGACCAGGCGATTCGCCGCGCCGTCCAGAACTCTCAAAACATGATTCACATTCCGAGCTACTTGATGGAGCAGATCGGCCACATGCGACTGGCCATGCGCAAGATCGAGGAGCAGCTCGGGCGCACCCCGTCGATGGACGAGCTCGCTGAGCACATGCAGATCACGGAGCGCAAGGCCCAGGCCATTTCCCAGGCCATTCAGGTCTGCACCTCGCGCCGCCAGGGCAGCTCCAGCGCCGATGGCGAAAGCCTGCTCACCGAATCGCTCGAGGACAAACATCTTCCGGCTCCGGCCCAAGCCATGTTGAGCCGTGCCGACACGGAGTTCGTCGCCAAGATGCTCGAACGCATCACCGATCGCGAGGCGCTGATCCTCAAGCTCCGCTACGGCCTTGACGACCGCAACGGCAAGCGCATGACCCTCAAGGAGATCGGCGAAGAAGTCGGACTGACTCGCGAGCGAGTCCGTCAAATCGAGCGCGAGGCCAAGCGCAAGCTAGAAGATTACGTCAGCGAAATACTCTAGTCACGTCCCCCGATACAGAACCGCGAGCGTAAGCGACCGGCCCATGCAACCGGCCCGAGCGACTGGTAGCGTGCGTAGTGACGCACCAAACATCTGTGGGGGACCGGTTTTCAACCGGTCACATCGGCGAATGTGCTAATGCCGAAAATGCCGCGTCCCAGTCACCACCATGGCCAGCCCGCGCTTGTTAGCCGCGTCGATCACTTCCTGATCACGCTTGCTCCCGCCCGGCTGGATTATCGCCGTCACGCCGGCGTCGGCCAGGATGTCCGGCCCGTCGGCGAATGGGAAGAACGCATCGGACGCCGCCGCCGCGCCCGCCAACTGCCCCGCGTGCCCGTTCTCGCGCGCCAGCCAGGTCGCGATTCGGCAGCTCATCACCCGGCTCATCTGCCCCGCCCCGTTTCCCAACAGCATGCCGTCCTTGCAAACCGTGATGGCGTTGCTCTTGGTATGCTTGCAAACCAGCCACGCCAGCCGCAGATCGTCCAGTTCGGCGTCGGTAGGCTGTCGTTCGCTGACCACCTTCCACTGATCCTCGTTGAGCCCCACCAGGTCGCGATTCTGCATCAGCACGCCGCCGGCGATGCGCTTCACATCCATCTCGCGGCTGTCCGGCTCGACGCTCAGATCGCCGACATCGAGTAACCGCACGCGTTTGCCCCACGCCTTCTGCGGCCGGCCTTCGACCTCGCCGCGAATGATCCGCACGGCCTCCTCATCGAACGACGGCGCCAGCCAAACCTCGATAAAGAACGCACCCGGCGCATAAGCCGCCCCGGCTTCTCTCAGTGGCTTACCCCAGCGTTGATAGGTCTCCATAACGGCGGTCGCGAACTCCGCCGTCACGGCGAAGTTCACTGCCAGAATCCCGCCCATAGCGGCGTTCGGATCCCC
>CAZUCH010000456.1:0-2849 GCA_964619045.1 uncultured Planctomycetales bacterium
CGTGCGCTATGTCCGAGTCGAGCGCACCTATGAAGACCAGGAGGCCCTCGACAAGCGTATCAAGAACGTGGACCGCGGACTCCTGAGGACCACCGTCCGCATGATCCACCACCTCTACTACCAGGATCCGGACTTCAAGAAAATGGCCGGCGGTGCTCTCGACCATCTGACCACGCTCTGCGCCGTTACCGAGATGCGCGAGTACCTCGACGGGCTCGCCAACCCCACGCTGCGCGAGCACTTCGTCAGAAAACTGACCGAGCTCCGCGCTGAGCTCCGCAACGAACAACACTACAGCTACAAGGATGTGCTGCGGCTCTTCAACCAGATCGCCGCCATAAACAAAGAGAGCATCGAACTCCCAGAACAGTTGCTCATCGTCGAGTTCGCCGAAGGACTGCTCTCCGAGCTGGACGACTACACGAGCGTGATCTGGCCCGCCGACTCCGTTAACTTCGACAAGATGATGATGGGCGGATTCGAGGGCATCGGCATTCAGCTCGGACTCGACGAACGCACTCGTCGTCTGAAGGTCGTCACACCACTCGAAGACTCCCCCGCACTCGAAGCCGGGATCCAACCCGACGACCTGATCATCGCCGTTGACGGCGAGAGCACCAAGGACTGGACCACCGACGACGCCGTCAACAACATCATGGGCCCCGCCGGCAGCGAAGTCGTTCTCACGATCCTGCGGCCCAGCAGCGGCCGGAAAATCCCCTTCACCCTCGCGCGCCGAGAAATCACCCTGACCACCGTGCGCGGCCTCAACCGCCTGCCAGACGCTCCCAACTCCTGGAACTACATGCTAGATGACGACGCCGGCGCGGCATACGTTCGGCTGACGAACTTCCATCACGACTCCGCCAAAGAGCTGCTCGAAGCCCTCGAAACGGCCAAAAAACAAGGCATGCGCGGACTGATCCTGGATCTGCGCCACAACCCCGGCGGCATGCTCGACATCGTCATCGAGATCGTCAGCGACTTCATCGATTCCGGCGAAGTCGTCTCGACACGCGGCCGCCTCGACTCCGAACGCCGCGAACGCGTCGGCGGCCCCGCACCCTATCTGGACACCCCCATGATCGTGCTGGTAAACGACGGCAGCGCCAGCGCCTCCGAAATCCTCGCCGGCGCACTCCAGGATCACCACCGCGCTGTCATCCTCGGAACCAGGACCTTCGGCAAGGGCATGGTCCAACACATCCGCCAACTGAGCGAAGAGGCCCGCTTCAAGCTGACTACCGCCCTCTACTACCTCCCCAACGGCCAGAGCCCCCACAAGGCTCCCGACGCCACGAAGTGGGGTGTCGACCCCGACTGGGAACTCAAGCTGACCCCCAAGGAGCTACGGCGCGTCTTCGAGCGCGAACGCGAGAGCTACATCATCCACAACGAGGCCGCCGACAGCGGCAATGAAGCCCTCAGCGAAGAGGAGCGCGAGAAGGCTCTGGCCACGCTCGAGAATGAGGAAGCAGACGACGAAGACGACGACCCGCCAATGTTGAGCGAGGCCGACATCAAACTACTCGACTCGGACCCCAACAAGGCCCCGGATGTGGACCCGCAGCTCGAAACAGCACTCCTGCTGCTCCGCGTCAAGCTAGCAGCCGGCGTTCCCTGGCCTAGAGACCTCGCCGTCGCCGAGAGCCACGACAGCAAGCAGTAACACCGCCGCTCTTATCGAACTTCGCCACGCGAAGACGCCAAGCCACGATTGAAGCCTCCGGGCCCGTAAGCGGTCCCGGAGGCTTCTCTCATCCCCCCCCACGCCACCGAGCGGCCCATCCTGCATCTATTTCAGGGCCTCAAATGCCGCATCGTTTGACTAGCGACCCCGGCAATTGACATGCTTCCTGGTACAGGACCGAACAACTGGCTCGGATTGTCTTTGTGCCGAGCCGCAGGCACGGTCCAGGAAGGTCAAGAGGCAATGACGGCAGCAAACCCGTGCGGGGCAGTCTGTAGATACGCCCTCTCCGTACTCGCGTGCCTCTGCGGAATCGCCATCACCACCGGCTGCGGCGGCGGCGGCGGCGCAACCCCCGTTAGCCCCCTGGACCTCGACACCTGGACGGGAACCGGCGAGCCCCCAATCACGCCCGTCGTCGCCGGCGAAGTCGTCGAAACCGACGGCAACGACCAGGGCGGCGATGACGACCAAGGCGGCAACTACGAGGGCGAAGACGGGACCATCCTATGTGTCGGCGTCGATCACCTGGTCTTCACCACCAACTTCCTCACGCGCGAGCTTCGAGTCCGCAACTGCGGGGTCGGCGTGATGGCGTGGGCAACCCAGATTGACGTCCCCTGGGCCTCCGCAGCCCCAATAACCGGCACGAGCGTCGGAGAGTACGACGTCGTCACCGTCACCGTCGACCCCGCCGACTTGCCGCCCGATGATTACGTCGGCCAGCTCACCGTCTCCACGCCGGACGGACGTTCACATCCAGTCACGCTGATGCTGAATACCTCCGAAGCCCAAGACGGAGCCGTCCCTCCAGAGCTGGAACTCAGCACCGAAACGCTCGACTTCGGGTCGACGGCCACCCAACGCGCCTTCACCCTTCGCAATGCCGGCGACGGCACCCTGCAATACGAGATCGACTCAGACGTCGATTGGCTTGTCATCGAGCCGGCACAAGGTGAGTTCGGATCGTCAGCCGTTTCAGTCGTCGTCACGGCCGATCGCGGCTTCCTGCCCGTCGGCGACTACGAGACCTCCCTCAACATCTGGACCGACGCCGGCCTGACCGCCACCGTGCAAGTCCTCCTCAAGAAGCCCGTCACCTCACCGCTCATCATCCCCTGGCTGGAGGTCAACTCCGGTAACCAGACGGAAATCGACA
>CAZUCH010000457.1:0-2820 GCA_964619045.1 uncultured Planctomycetales bacterium
CCGCTCACCACCTGGAAAGCGGCTTCACGCTCAGTGGTCGGCTGGTCGCGATCGCGTGCAGGAAGCTGGCGTACGACGCGTTGCCCAAAGCGCTGGCGCTATCAGACGATCCGGGTTCGCTCGCCACCGAATTCCTGCCCAGGCTGATCGCGGCGGATCCGGCTGCGCCTCCCGTGAGTCGCGTGATCCTGCTCGAACGCATGATGACGTGGGATTGCGCTCAGCGGGTGTTCATGCCAGGTGAGGAGCCAGGTACCTGGACGGTCGATTCTCGACTGTTACTCGGGCTTACCAGTGAAGAAGATCCAGGAGAACAGCCGGTATTGGACAAGCAGTTTCACGACGGCACGGAAATGCGGACTGTCGTACGCTGCCTGGAAGCCATCGGTTTCGACGAGACCATTCGCGAGATCAACGAGTACTACGAACCGCTCGCCGGACTGTGCGATGCACAAGGCTGCTCCGAGTATGCCGACGTGGTCGGTGAACGCGAGCAGAGGATCAAGGACAGCAAGAATCCGTTCATCAAGACGTTCCTTCCGTCGCTATCGCGCGCCGCAACGCTCGATCGGCGCGTCGTCGCGCACCGCCGCGCCACGCACCTGATCTTCCACATCTTCGCGTTCCGTGGGAAGCATGGCCGGTTCCCCGGCGCACTCGACGGACTCAACACCCCTGATCTCGCGGAGCTCCGAATCGATCCATTCAGTGGTAAGGATCTCGTGTACAAGAAGACCGACAGGAGCTTTACGCTCTACAGCGTGGCCCAGAACCTCAAAGACGACGGCGGCAGACATCATCCCAAATGGTGTGAAGACGGTGACAAGCGGAGAATGGTCAAAGGCGACTTCGTCTTCTGGCCGGTACAGGAATGATCGACGACACTTAAGCTATCGGAGCGCTGAATATGAAGCAGGTAAAGGCGACGCTGACCATATCCAGGCCGGGCGAATCGCGCGAGATCCCGTTGGATCCCCGCGGCGTGCTGATCGGTCGCGATCCGAAGTGCGACGTGGTGCTCGACAACGTCCGCATATCACGCCGGCATGCGCGTTTATTTCGGGATCCGTTCGACCGCTGGATCATAGAGGATCTGGACAGCCGGCACGGCGTCTTGATCGGCGGCGAGCGTGTGCGCGCCCACGCCGTGGCGCCCGGCGAACGGGTCATGATCGGGCCTTATGCGTTATATATTTCGGAGCCGATCGAGCAGGACATCGCCCCGGATCCGTCTGTCTCCACGATCTGCCTGCTGACTGAAGAGGCGGAAGAGGTCCAGGTAACTCCCGAGGCGCAAACCGAAAAGAAGGCGCTCCCGCGTGTATGGCTCCAGGAACTCAACCGAATCGTGGATCGCATGGACGAACTGACGGCGCCGGGCGAACTCTACCCAGAAGTCTGCCGATGCCTGGCCACGGCGCCCGGCACGGTCGCCCTGGTCGTCAGGCTGCCGCGAGCCCCTCACAAGGCGCCGACCTCGCCCGAGATTCTGGCCTGTCACTTCGGAGGCGAATCGGAAACTTCACCCGCCCCTCAACCCCCTAATCTGCATCTCTCTCGCCGCGTGCTCGAGGCGGTGCGCTCGACCGATGCACCGAAGATGGCCAAGAGCGTCCATTCCGCCGACAGTCTCCTGACACTGACAGTTGAGGATGAGCAGACGCCCCGTGCGGTGCTTTCCGTTCCGGTCAGTGACGGCCGGGAAACAGTCGACGCGCTCTATCTGGATATTCCGTTCGATCCCGCTTCCGGTGAGATTTTCGATTTTGTGCAAGCCGTGGCGCGACAGGTTCGGCTGGCAAGAAAGAGCTTGCTGTTGCTCGAGTTCAAGACCCAGAAACGCGTCCTGGATAACCAATTGTCAATGGCTCAGAATATCCAAACCAGACTGACGCCGACTGAAATGCCGCGGATTCCCGGCGTGGACATCGCGGTTCATTACGCGCCTGCCATGTGGGTTGGCGGCGATTATTTCGACATCTGGCCTCTGCCGGATGGACGTCTGGCTTTTGCCGTGGGTGACGTTTCCGGCAAGGGCCTGCCCGCCGCAATGGTAATGTCGAATCTTCAGGCCGCGTTGAGGACGGCGACTTCGTTTTGTTCCGATCCAGCCGATGCGATTAGTCACGTCAATCGTCATCTCTGCGCGCACCTGCCTGAGGATATGTTCGTCACTCTGTTTTTCGGGCTGTTTGACCCGCAAGACGGCAGGTTGGAGTACGTGAACGCCGGGCATATACTTCCGCTGCTCATCCGACGAGAAGGTCCGGTGATGGAGTTGGGGCGCCCAGAGAATTCAGTGCTTGGCGTTTGGGAGCATGCATTTACAGCCGACATTGAAACTCTCGTTTCGGGCTCTGCTTTTCTGGCGGTCACCGACGGAATTACAGAATCTATGTCCGACGACGATGAAGAATTCGGCATCGAACGACTCAAGTCGCTGATAAAAGGCGCTATGCCCCGCACAACTCAACAACTGCTGGAAACAGTAACGACCGGCGCCGCCAGTTTTCGCGGATTCCGCCCGCAGCAGGATGACATCACAGTATTCGCACTGCATAGATGCCACGCGAGTGAATAATGACGTGTTCTTGCCCACAAACCCATCCTGGCGCCAACTCGCCGTACATCCACGAGTTGGAAGAAGTATTCACCGGCTCAGTACCGCCGGGCATGACGGTTCTATCGCCTTGGATAGCCAGAACTCTTCGCGCAACCGTTAATGCGAGCCATGACCTTCTCGGGCCATTTCGGGCCCGACAGATCGTTCGGATAGACGAACATTGCCGGGATCTCGTTCATAGCGTACGCCCTCTGCTT
>CAZUCH010000458.1:0-2814 GCA_964619045.1 uncultured Planctomycetales bacterium
GTATCGTGCCATGCGTCCACCCCGCGTTGCTCTCACTGTTCTGTTCGTGGGACTCTCGTTGCTCGGTCGCGCGACGCCGAGCGCATCGGCCGAGCCGGTTGTCTTCGCTCGCCATCTGTCGCTCGCGCCCGACGGTCAAGCGCTGTCGTTCACCTGGGCCGGCGATATCTGGACGGTGCCGATCGGCGGTGGGGCCGCCACGCGCCTCACAATACACCCGGCCACCGACAACTGCCCGACCTGGTCGCCGGACGGCGAGTGGATCGCGTTCAGTTCCAATCGCCACGGCACATCCAACGTGTTCGTCATCCGCCGCGACGGAAGTAACGTCCGGCGATTGACCTTTGGCAGCGCGGGTTCGGAAGTCGTGACGTCCTGGTCGCCGGACGGCGAGTGGGTCTATTTCCACTCGGGGCGCGAGCGTGACGTCCGTGGCGAGTCGCGTATCTTCCGTGTTCCGATCAAAGGCGGTCAATCGTGGCGTGCCATGGACTGCTTTGGCCGCTCGGCCAACCTGGGAGCCGACGGGAACACGATCGCATTCGAACGCGGCAGCGCCACCTGGGGACGTCGAGGCTATCGCGGCAGCGCCAACTACGATGTTTACACATGGGCCGCCGACAGTGGCGAGTTCGCGCGCTGGACCACGTTCGACGGCAACGACCGCGCTCCGATGTGGGACGCGAACGGCGGCGGCGTGTATTTCCTGTCCGATCGGGGCGGAGCGGTCAACGTCTGGTATCAGCCCCGGTTCGACGCCGATCCGGAGGAAGTCACGCGCATGGCCGACGACGACGTGCGTGACTTCGACGTGTCGGCCGACGGCGAGACGCTCGCGTTCACGTGTTGGGACAAGGTATACGTCATGTCCACGACCGACCGCCGGGCACGTGTGATCGACGTCACGGCCGGCGACGATACGACGCGCAACGACCTTCGGCTGCACAGCTTCACCAAGGACGCCGACCAGGCCGCGGTCTCGCCGGACGACAAGGAGATCGCCCTGGTTGTGCATGGCGAGATATTCATCACGCAGACCACGGACGACAAGCCCACGCGGCGTGTGACCAACAATCCGGCCCGCGACAACGACCTGTGCTGGTCGCCGGATGGCAAGGCCCTGTTCTTCGTCTCCGATAGGGCAGGGCAGGAGGATGTTTACCGGGCCATGTCGGCCGAGGAGCCTTCGCAGCCGCTGTGCGATTCGCTACGTTTCAAGATCGAGCGCGTCACCGACGATCCGGCGATCGAGCACGATGTCGTGGTCTCGCCCGACGGCGAGAAGCTGTCATTCCTGCGTAATCGCGGCGATCTCATCATCCGTGACCTCAAGAGCGGGGATGAAACGGTGCTGCTGGAGAGCTGGAACGCGCCCGGCTATGCCTGGTCACCTGACAGCAAGTGGATTGCGTACGGCATCGAGGATCTCGAGCATAATCCCGACGTCTGGATCGTGCCCGCCGACGGCAGCGCCGACCCGGTGAACATCTCACAGCATCCCGATCATGACGGCAGTCCGCAGTGGTCCGCGGACGGCCAGATGTTGGCCTTCGCTTCGTCGCGGCACGGCTTCGACAGCGACCTGTACGTTGTGTTTCTATCGCCCGAGTTGGATGAGCTGTCGGGTGTCGAGCGTGACGAGTACTTCGAGCAGGCCGCCAAGGCGGTCAAGAAGCTCAAGCCGCTCGAATCAGCCTCGGCGAGTGGGGAGATCGCCCTGGCCGGCCACATTCCGGAAACACAGCCCGCGGAGACGCAGCCCGCTGAAACGCAGCCGGCCGAGACACAGCCCGCCGAATCCCAACCGACCGAGACGCAGCCGGCAGAGACACAGCCCGCCGAATCCCAGCCGGCGGAGACACAGCCCGCCGAGATGGAGCCCGATGACGAGCTGCGGGCGCAGGTCGTAGGTTGGATCAAGGAGTACCTCGCCAAGGACGACGATGCGGGCAAGAAGAAGAAAGAGAAGAAGCCCAAGAAGGAGGACGAAGAGGAGGCGGAGGAGCAGCCCGAGTACGAGTACGAACTCGACACATGCTATCGTCGCATTCGGCGTGTGACGTCGCTGGAAGGTGACCAGACGAGTTTCGCCCTGGCGCCCGATGGGCAGACGCTGGTCTTCACTTCATCCCACGACGGTGATGCGAAGGTCTACAAGATTGAGTGGAATGGGAAGGAGCACAAACGCATCCTCAGTAGTTCGGCGGAGGGGCTGCATTGGGGTCTGAAGGGCAAGAAGCTCTACTACATCAAGAATGGCGTGCCGCACTCGTGTTCGCCCAGCGGTTCGGACAACGAATCGCACGGCTTCCGGGCCAAGATCGCCATCGACCGCCGGGCCGAGGCCGCTCAGAAGTTCAACGACGCCGCCCGGCAGCTCGGGTTGCGTTTCTATCACCCGACGATGAAGGGGCTGGATTGGCCGGCGCTGACCAGCAAGTACCGTGATCTGGCTTTGCGCACGAGCACGGTGGGCGAGTTCAACGCGATCTTCAATCTGCTGCTGGGCGAGCTCAACGCGTCGCACATGGGCATCCACGGCCCCAGCGATGGCACCAAGAGCGAATCCGTCGGCTACCTGGGCTGCACGTTTGACCGCGCGTTCGCCGGGCCGGGGCTCAAGGTGGCCTCGGTCCTGCCGCGAACGCCGGCCGACAAGGCTGCCAGCCAACTGATGCCCGGCGACATCCTACTGATGGTTGCCGGCCATCCCGTCGGCCCCGACAGCTCGATCGAGCAAGCCCTGGTCAGCGCCAAGGACGACGAGATCATCATCGAGTACGAGCCCTCCCCTGATCGCGCACCCGAGGAAGC
>CAZUCH010000459.1:0-2808 GCA_964619045.1 uncultured Planctomycetales bacterium
GCTGGCTTTCCCACCGCCGCTGAGGAAGGAAATCGTCACCATGCCCGGCTTTGGGCGCACGTTCATGTCGTTCAACATGCGCCCGGACACCTGCAGATCGGGCGCGGACGTGCCGAGTGCCTTTTGTTTCTGCGCGGCGTAGAGCGGGGAGAGCGAGGCGAACCGCTGGCCGTTGGCGTCGACGAGTTTTCCGGTGCGGATACGGATGCGCCCAATCAAGCCCTCGCCAATCTCGCGCATGAGTCGCGCGGGGGCGAAGTCGATATCGGTAAACTTGGCGCCGGTCCGGGTGACTTTCATGCTCATACGCCCAACTCCTGCTGTGCCGGCGTCGACGTCCCGCCCAAGTCCTCAACCGTCGAGCTTCCGATAAATTGGAACGTATGACGACAGTTGTACCCGCCCCCGGTCAGCAGCACGCCCGCGATCTGGCCGTTGCTCATACGGCTAATTTCCTCGCGGGTGTGCACCTCGCCGATCAGGTTCCGACAGAACGGGCGCGTCCGGCCGTCGAAAGGCCCCATGTAGAGGAACCGATCGTCCGGCTCACCAGGGAGCCCGAGCTGCCGCACCTGCCGGCTGTACGTCGACACGGCGGTATCGTGCAGCGTGCGCGCCTGCCGCTTCGTCACGTCGGCGAGGTCGGCCATATCGTCCACGAGGTCGGCCAGGTCGCGGGAGCCGATCACGCCGTCGAGCGCGGCCCGCCAGAACGCATCGGCGGCCTGCTCCCCCATCGCCAGCAAGTCCGCCTCGCGGAGCTCCTGCAGCGCGGTGACGATGTTCGGGTCGATGGGCGTCTGTCGTGCCGCCCGAGCCGCGATGCCGTTGCCCTTGAGTGTCAGGATGGCGAGGTCGTCGAGGTCGAACGCGCGCGTCACGAGGTCGCCGAACCCGGCCGCGTCCATCGCCGTCGTGATTTCCGCCCGGAGCGCCAGCGCCCGTCCGAGCGAGGCGCGTTCGGCGATGAGCTTGCCGTCGGAGTTATCGAGCCGTGCCAGGAGACGCCGGATCTGCCGGTTGATCTGCGTGACCACACGGTCGAGGTCTTCCGCGAAGTCCTCCGTAATCGCGTCGATCAGGCGTTTCTCGCGCCGCGCCTGTGCCGTGAGGTCGTCAATCAGCGCCATGATTCATACCGCCGCCTCGTCCACTACGGCCACCCCCGCTTCACGTAGCCGTGACTCCGCCTGGGCGCGCCGGTCGAGTGCCGGGGACGCCGTCGACAGCGCCCCGATCTCACCCTTCACGATCTCCAGCGTCTTCGGGTCCAGGTCAGGGAGAATCAGCGACACGACACGCTCTTTGATGTTCGCGCCGGCCGTCTGCCCAAGGCCCATCGCCGCGGCCTGGGTGAACCCAGCGATTTCGTCTTCGAGGTTTCTCATCTGGAAGTCGGTGGGGTAAACAATCTCCACCTTCGCGCGTTCGAGCGCCACCGCGCCATCCGGCGCAGTCCAATCGTAGTAGCGCTCCACCAGCGCCAGCTCGTACTCGCGCATCGTCGCGGCCATGCTGACAAGCGTCTGTTCGAGTTCCTGCCGCTGGATACGGAGCGCTTCCCCGGATTGCGCTTGCAGGCTGCCCCGGTCAAATCGCAGGTGTGCCATCCGGTACATCTCGGCCACCAGGAACGATTGATTGTCCTGGAGCACGGCTGGCACCTGCATATCAGCCGTCTTGTAATCGGCGGTCCCGACGACAATCTGTGCCGTCTTCGTGCCCGCGCCTTTATTGAGTTGGCCCTGAACGAAGTCAATCGTCTCCTGTGGCGTGTCAGCCGGCACCGACACGAGAAACAGCGAGAACGCTTGATCACGCAGCACGACGTCTTGCTCAGACGCCCGGTTGTAGAGCGCCTGCACCACCGAGGGCGTGATCAGTGCCTTGCCGATGAACGGGTGGCGCCTGCTGGGTTTCGGCCGGCACACCTCGAACGGCACAATCCCGAGGCCTGGTTCACCGCCCCCAATTAGCACGCCTTTGTGGTTGAACCGCGCGAAGGTGTCGTGGTCCCAGAGTAGATAGTCGTATTGCTCCGGCGTCGGCGTGTACGCGAGGCTCACCGGCGTCGGCTCCATCGCCAGCTTGATCGCCGCGAGGCCGCGCCGATCAGTGCGCCAGTCGAGAATCGCCGGTGATTGCACCGTGACGAGGTATGGCCGATTCGGATCGTCGGCCCGACTTGGCCCCGTGGGGTCGTCTGGCGACTTGTCGATCAGCGTGCCCGCGTGCCCTGCGGCGAGCGCCGGCCCGAGGACGGCTTGTGTGTAGTTGTCGATGGACTGCCCGCGCCCGTCGACGTCCGTCCACCAGTCCATCAGCGCGTCGTCGGTGGTCGAGCGTTCCACCGAGTTCGTGACGTGGCGCACGTAGATATCCACCAGCGCCTCGGCGTAGTTGTGATAGCGCGCCATCGCCTTGCGCTTCTGGTAGTCGTCACTCTCTTCGCGCGGAAACTGCCAGAGGTAGGCGCCGTCGAGGAACCCGCCCGAGCCGTCGTAGGCGTCGAGGCCGACGTTCCACAGGTTGGAGTAGCGGGCGTGGAGCGGGTGTGTTTGTTTGAGGATCGCGGCACGCTTCGTGCCCTCCTCGGTGGCGAGGATGCCGGAGATAAAATCAGCCATGATTTACCCTTGCGCCTGCTGCGCCTGCTGCGCCTTCCGCCGTCGAATCGCCTGCAGGGTCTGCGAGGCCTGTGCGCCCTGTGCGCCCGCGTAGAGATTCGTGACGAGCGCCTGCGGCCGCTGCGCAGGCCACACATAATCGATCCAGTAGCCGAACGCCTCGCCCGCGTGCGTGATCGTC
>CAZUCH010000460.1:0-2803 GCA_964619045.1 uncultured Planctomycetales bacterium
ACCAGTTCCACACTCCGGACACCGCCCGCTGACGTTGCCGGTGAGGTCGTAGCCGCACTCGAAGCACCGGTTCAGCGTTGATTGCTGACCAAGGTGGTTCAGGACGCGGACATAGAGCCAGGCCCATAAGATGCCCCAAAGCGGCGTGCCGAAGAGGACGCAGGCTAGCGCCCCGTCAATGAAGACGAGGATAGGCCTCCGCACCCCGATCTGCCATGATGAGCTGAAGAAAGTGTAGACGTGAGCGGCAACAATGATGCCGAGAATCGCCAGGACTCCGTGGATTGCGGAGAATACTGCGATTCGCCAGAAAGTAATGCGCTTACGCCGAACTGGGCGGAGCCAGTCAATCGCCCGGCGAAGTGCCTGCCGAACGCCTCGACGATCGCGATACCAGACAAATGCGGTGGGTACGGCGAGTAGAAGAAAGGGCAGCCACAACGGGACTTGGACCCACTCCCAAGTGCGATGGGCGCCCTGGCCGACCCACCAGACGCTGACGCCCCCAACGACCCCACCAACCATCCACCCCGCCTGGCCGGCATAGCGGTCGTCCTCTAGATCCCAACTCTCGGGACGCCACGCGAAATTGACCGCACCGAGAGTCACGGTCGCTCCATACTCCAGGCTCGGGCTCGTCCAGTCTATGAAGCGATGCGTGCTATACACAAAGAGCAGAACAAGGACAAGGCAGGCGAAGGCCCCACCCCATTTCAGCATCTGTCGGACAAGCCTCATATCGCCTCCCCGCACTCCGGACAACGTCCGCTGACGTTTCCGGTGAGGTCGTAGCCGCATGCCTGGCAGAAGCCGACCAGGTTGCGCCGGTCGAACCGCCAGACGATCGCTGTCGGGAGGGCGGCGATCAGAGTCAGCAGCCAGAGAGGTATGACAATGTGAATGTCGCGGCTGGCGATTGATCCGGTGCCGGCGGTGGATATCACCGGTCGCCAGAGGTATGGAAAGTACAGGCCCCAGCACGGCTGGAGACGCGATCCACGCACGTCGAACTGGCCGCCTCCGACTTGCCTGAATGTGATCGCACCATCGGAGAGAGTTGCGCAGCGATTGAGGCCGGACGTGTAGTACTTGCAGCCAACCGCCTTCGTGGAGATACAGGCGATCGCGAGCACGATGCATAGAGTCGTGAAGCTCCATTTGGCCATGCGACGTACCCGAGAGGGGCGACGGGCATGAGGTCTTCGCCTCTCACTTACTGGTCGTCGCGCATGAGCTGCCCAGAGAAACGCCGTGGGGGCTGCGGCTAAGAGCGCCGGTAGCCAGAGGGGCAAGGCGAATTCCCAGCAAGCCACCTGTCGCGTAATACGCGGATAATCCCACAGAAGCCGATATTCACCGGCAAACTGGCGCATCGGACCCGGGAACTGCTGTGCCGGCTGCGGATCAGGCCACCAAGCCACCTTGAAGACGCCCATACCGTACCAGGTTGCGCGGTTTGCGTTATCCGTCGTAGCAACTACGAAGCAGCCACTTGCCAGCCAGTTCAGCAGCAGCAGCGCGAAAAGCGTGGTGGCGGTCCATCTGCGACGGGCATGTGATTGATGCGGTCTCATGTTCGTTCACTGCATTCTACCCAAGGAGGTGGTTGTCGCCATGATGTGGGAACCCAGCCTCCGTATCTCTACCGACTGATGGCCAGTTGAGCGCGAGAAGGCTGAAACCGGGGGCAAGCTCACCAACCAAGAGCAGTGGCGGGGGGAGTTTCACGCAGATGCCGCTCAATTCGCTCGCGAATCGTGTCGCGCACCCGCCTGAACGCCGCAAGCCGCTCATCGCCGGTGCCGACCGCCTCGGCGGGATCGGCGAAAGGCCAGTGCAGAGTCGCCCCCATACCGGGGATCACGGGGCACGATTCTCGGGCGCCGTCACAAACGGTCACAACCAGATCGAGATCCCGGCCGACGAACTGGTCCACGTGCTTGCTGGTATGCTCGGAGATGTCCACGCCGAGCTCAGCCATGGCCGCTACGGCGAGCGGATGCACGAAGCCCGCCGGTTGCGAGCCCGCGGAATAAGCCTCCCAGTTGTCGCCGCCAAGATGCCGCCAAAGCCCCTCCGCCATCTGAGAGCGACAGGAGTTCCCGGTGCAGAGAATCAGTACGCGATTCTTCATCCTCACTCTCCCAGAGCCTTCTTTGCCGATCGATAGGTATCCAGGAAATCTTCGGCTGTCGGCTCTCGGTCTACGGCCTGCTCGGCGTGGCGCAGGGCGCGGCGGGGATCGCGCAGCTCGGTTGGCTGAGCGGTCAGCAGGTACCATGCCAGATTGTTGTGCGCCAATGCCGAGTTGGGATGCTGGTCAAGAAAGTCCTGCAGCATGCGGATCGCCGTGGCGTAATCGCCGCCGGACTTGATGATGCTGGCGACGGCGGTGACTGAGTTCTCGTCGTCGGCGCCGCCGAGGTCGAAGGATCGTTGGTAGCACGCCAACGCGCGCTGGGCGTTGCCAGAAGCCAGGTACCCCGCGCCGGCCACCTTCCAGGCGAGGAGATACTCGGGATAGATCGCCAGAGCCCGCTCGGCCCGATCAATGGCGAGGGCATAGTCGTCGGCGCGCATGGCATCGGCCGCCACCGACGCCAACAGCCGGGCCGATTGTGGATTGGTGCCCGAATCCCTTTGATTCAACACGGTGGCTGATACGAAATCGCGGTTGCGCGCGATTGTCATCCCGGCATAGATGAAGCCGGCGATCAACACGAGAGCAGGTACGCCGGCGCGCGCGAACCGTCTCTGGAACCCCTCGCAGCGCTTGCCGTACTCCCACGCCGCGCTGATGACA
>CAZUCH010000461.1:0-2794 GCA_964619045.1 uncultured Planctomycetales bacterium
TGGCGGTGGGCGCGTTGGCTACGCTGCGCCGACGCCGCTGAAGTGCATAGGGGCTCGTGCCCCACAGAGCACCATCGCTCCGCCGCGCGAATGAGCGATTGTCGCTGAGACCGACAGATGGGCCCGGCGAGTCGTAGGCGTTGAGCAATCCGGATTCCCGCGGATAAGCTCAGCGCCACGGCTGCCGGTTTCGCCTGAAACGTGGGGCCATCGGGGAGGCAACAACGGGATATCTACCTCTCTGCCGCGCCCGGAAGCTGGAACGCCGCCACTTCGTGCTCTGATCTCGAACCACCATTCAACGAAAAGCCCGCCGACTGCCAACCAACCCGTCAACCCGATAGTTGCGGCGGCAGCACGACCCAAGGTCGCAAGACACTCCGGCCCGCCCAGTCTCAATCGTCAGCAGTCAGCAGCTTTCTGCCCCAATCCCGTCTCCCAGACCACGAATTACACGCTAACATTGTGTAAGATAAGGCGTTCAGAATAATCGAGTGTCCACAACGAGCATGGACCCGTCGGGCGGCTCTGCCCCCACCGCCAGGCTCGCAGGAGTGGCTGTATGAGTACTGAAGTCAAGCCGCAAACGAAACCGACAACGCCCGCCGACACCGGCGATCCGACCACCATGTCCGGAATCCCAATCAAGCGGCTCTACGGACCCGACGACGTCGGCGGCATCGAGTTCCTCAACGACGTCGGCGAGCCCGGCCAGTTCCCATACACACGCGGCATGCACCCCGACATGCACCGCGGCAAGGTTTGGACCATGCGGCAATTCGCCGGCATGGGTACCGCCGCCCAGACCAACGAGCGCTTCAAGTACCTGTTGAGCAAAGGCCAAACCGGCCTCAGCACCGCCTTCGACCTCCCAACTCTCATGGGACGCGATTCCGACGACCCACTCGCGCTGGGCGAAGTCGGGAAGTGCGGCGTCGCAATCTCGTCGCTCGAAGACATGTGTACACTCTTCGACGGCATCGACCTGGGCCAGGTCAGCACCTCGATGACCATCAACGCCCCCGCCGCCATCATGCTGGCCTTCTACATCTGCGTCGCCCGCCGGCAGGGCGTACCGGAGCGCAAGCTGCGTGGCACGCTCCAAAACGACATCCTGAAGGAGTTCCACGCCCAGAACGAGTTCGTCTTCCCACCCGGCCCCAGCGTGAAGCTCGTGATCGATACGATCGAGCACTGCACCAAGCACATGCCCAAGTGGAACACCGTCAGCGTCAGCGGCTATCACATCCGCGAAGCCGGCGCGACGGCGGCCCAGGAGCTGGCCTTCACCATCGCCGACGGCATGTGCTACACCGAGCACTCGATCGAGCGCGGCCTAAGCCCCGACGAGTTCCTGCCGCGCCTGAGCTTCTTCTGGGACGTTCATAACGAGTTCTTCGAGGAGATCGCCAAACTGCGCGCCGCTCGGCGGATGTGGGCCCGCCTGACTCGCGACCGCTACGGCGCCAAAAACGAACGCAGTTGGTGGCTACGCTGCCACTGCCAGACCGCCGGCGTTTCGCTCACCGAGCAGCAGCCGATGGTCAACATCATCCGCGTGGCCTATCAGGCCATGGCCGCCGTCCTGGGCGGCACGCAGTCCCTGCACACCAACAGCATGGACGAAACCCTCGCACTGCCGACCGAAAACGCCGTCAAGATCGCACTGCGAACCCAGCAGATCATCGCCGACGAAACCGGCGTCACACGCACCGTCGATCCGCTCGGCGGCAGCTACTTCATCGAGGCCCTGACCAGCGAAATCGAACGCCAGGCGCTCGACATCATCGACCAGACCTACGAGCAGTTCGGCGGCGTGCTCCAGGCCACCGAGTCCGGCTTCTTCCGCCGACTGATCGCCGATTCCTCGCACCGCTACGGCCAGGAGTTCGACGACGGCGAGCGCATCATGATCGGCGTCAACAAGTACGCCGAGGACGATTTCGAGCGCATTCCGATCCTCAAGATCGATGCGAGCGTCGAGCACGATCAGGTTTCCCGGCTCAAGGCCTTCAAGGCCGGCCGCGACACTGAGAAGTGGCAAGCAACGCTCGACCGGCTGCGTAACGCCGCCGTTGCAGGCGACAACGTCATGCCGCAGTTGATCGACGCAGCCGAAGCCGGCGCCACCGTGGGCGAGTTGATGGATACGCTGAAGACGGTCTACGCCCAATACGACGGGGGCCCGGAACTGTAGGCTCCACACTGTTGCGCAGCGCCGAAGAACACTATCGCATGCCCACGAAACCCGCCGGATCGGACGGCGTCGGCTGATCGGCCGCCGCCACGGTGTCCGCCAGCAAGTTGTGAACGCTCCGCAGAGTGCCGCGCTGCGATCGAAGATCGTCCCGAAAACTGCTGCTGTCCGTGTGCCGGATTTCCGGACCGATCTCGCGCAATGCCACATCCACGAGTTGCAGTAGCTGATCGCGCTGCTCTGATGTGAGTTCAACGATCATGGCCAACCTCCACCCCTCCGACAACTCTATTATAATGCACGAATCGCGGCCGGGACGGAAGAAACGGCCGACATTGTTCCTGATCCGTGCCAATCAGGTTGGCCAAGCCGCTCCGCCGTGTGCAACAGGTGAATAAAGTCGCATGTTCGATATCATCGTTCCCGCGAGCCCAGCCCACTTTGACGACCTGCGTGGTCTATTCCGCGAGTATGCGGCCGAACTGGGTGTTGATCTGTGCTTTCAGGGCTTCGAGCGCGAATTGGCCGAGTTGCCCGGCGACTACGCCCCGCCAGACGGCCGGTCGCTGCTGGCCACGCATGACTCGCGGCTAGCGG
>CAZUCH010000462.1:0-2790 GCA_964619045.1 uncultured Planctomycetales bacterium
GCTGTCGAACATCACGATGCCCGACGTCATCCAGAGCATGACGTTCACGCGCAAGGCGCTCTTCGCGCCAACCGGGCTGATGATCTGTGCCGCCGTCGTCCCAGACGATTGGGACGTCGAGATCGTGGACGAATGCACACTCGATTCGCCGCACCGGCCGCGTGCCGACGTCGATCTGGTCGCAATAACGGCCATGACCACGCAGGCCAACCGGGCGTACGCGATCGCCGACGAGTATCGCCGGCTGGGCGTGGCGGTGGTGATGGGGGGGATACATCCCAGCGCGCTGCCCGAGGAGGCATTGACGCACTGCGACGCGGTATGCCTCGGCGACGCCGAATCGACGCTACCGCACCTGATCGCCGACTGGGACACCGCCGTGGAGCAGCGGCTTGACCGTCGGGCGGCGTTGCGCACGATCTACGACTGGTCCCAGTTCGAGACGGCCCCCATCGCAACGCCGCGCAAAGACCTTCTCGATCCACGCGACTACCTGATTGCGAACCCCATCCAAACGACTCGCGGCTGCCCGCATACCTGCAACTTCTGCACGACGCCGGGCGTGTTTGGGCGCAAGTATCGCCAGCGGGCGGTGGCCGACATCGTCGAGGAAATGCGGGCCGCATGCGAGGTGCGCAAACCGTGGTGCTTCATCTTCGCTGACGACAACTTCGGCGGAAACCAACAATGGGCGATGGACCTATGTGCCGCGTTGAAGCCGCTCAACGTTTCATGGGCCACGCAATGCGATGTACTCATCAGCCGGAACGACAAGTTGCTGCGCGCCATGCGTGAAAGCGGCTGCCAGGGCTTGATTCTGGGGCTGGAGAGCCCGCGTCAGGCCACGCTGACGGCCGCCGGCAAGAGGTTCGTCAAGTCGGCCACCTACGAAGACCGTATCCGGAAGATAAGCAGCTTCCGCATCAGCCTATGGGGTGCGTTCATCTTCGGGTTCGACACAGACACCTGGCGCGACTGCATGGAAACATGCCGTTTCGCCCAACGAAACAACCTGGCGATGAGTTGCTATCCGATCCTGACGCCGTACCCCGGCACCGAGATTTTTCGCCAATACGAGCGAGAAGGCCGCCTGCGCACCCGCGATTGGGAGCGCTACAACGGTGCCTCGGTCGTCTTCGAGCCGCGCCAAATGACCCCCAAGCAACTCCGGCACGCCCAGATGGCGGCCTTCGGCGAATTCTTCACGCCACGCTCGGCGGTTCGTCGGCTAAAGGCGTTTCCGGTCAAAACCCGCGCCTGGATCGCGAATCTGGCCATCTGGAAGGGCCTTCAATTCTACTACAGCAAGAAAGCCCGCCGGCCGATGCCGACTTTCAGCGATTTCCTGAACCCGGACTCGCCCGGCTGGAACTACCCCGAAGAATCTTGGCTCAACGACACTACACGGGAGGATGACAATGCGTCCCAAGCCAGTAACGTGCGTCCCGATACTGCCGCTGCTCCTACTCACGCCATTGCTAGCCAACACGCCGGCGGCGGGTGACGGTGTTTCGCTCCGCTTCCGCGACCTCTCGCAACTCTCCCCGCTCGAACAGAACGAGCAAATGGCCGCCATCAATCACAGCGACGGCGTCCAGCGTATGCTGATAACGATCAACGTCGATCTGGAAGACGCCGAGGGAGGCTTGTGGATATTCCCAGTCCCCGGCACGCCCGACGAGACTAAGATCGACCTAGTTGATTACTTCCCGAGTTTTGCCTTTGCATCCAGTCCTACCGAGCAGGCTGCCACGGACATTGGGAACCTGACAAAGCTGGTCTGGGCCACACAGGTTTACCCGGTTGTAACCGGCGTGCTGCTGCCCTCTCTAGGAGGGGCTCGCCCGTTGGCGAGTGTCCACGCCGAGATCCAGAAATGGGGCCTCCGATCGGTCTCGGTCACTGCTGCCGACACGATCGCATTGGCAACCTATCTCCAGGATGAACATCCGGCCATCACGCCCGAAGACCTCGCCCCGTTCGAGCCCTATTGCGGCGACGAATACGTCTTTGTCGTAACGTGGCTCGCATCCCGCCGGCAGTTTCAGAGGGACTTCCCTGACTTCAAATCAAAGGGGGGCCGCACTGACATTGGCCGCTGGCCATGCCTGCTAGTCACATTCCCGACCAACCAACCGTTTTATCCGATGAAACCCACTGCCAGCTACGGCGACCTCGAAATGAGCATCCGGCTATACGTCTTCGGCTACGTCCAGCCGCAAACGCACCCCGACCTCGAGCGCCTACTGAAAGTCAAGCACTACAAGAAGGGTCGATTGTCAGACAAGCTCCCCGCCGAGTTCACAGTCGGACTCCCGCCCGAAGGCATACCGTATACGAGCATCCAGGTGCGGACACAGGCCAGCAACTTCCTTGGCGACTTCACCTTCACACCCACGGAGCCACCCGGCCTCGCCTACGCGCGTCTGGTTGAACGAATGGCCGAGTCATGGGTTGCGATTGTCTGTTGTTGGTTTGTGGTGGTAGGGGGGGTGTCATATGTGAGCGGGGGGCTCAGTGGCCTGTTGGTCTTCCGCCGCTGGCACAAACCCGCCCTGATCGGGCTATGGAATCTGCTGACCATCCTGACTCTCTTGGTGGTTGTTGATCGCGGTACGCTAGACCATCTCTGCAGACCGAACGAGAATCCGGACAACATTCGTCCGCACAGGCAGTACTTCCTGTGGTTCATGCTCATCTTCGTGGCCGCCACGTTCGCAACCAAGGGCATCCTCCTAGTGCCGCTGCACATGTAGCACCACCTAACCAGCGAATGGCCGCGCCGTCCGG
>CAZUCH010000463.1:0-2789 GCA_964619045.1 uncultured Planctomycetales bacterium
TCCAGCCGATCGCTCAATGCCAGCAAGTCAAGCCTCGGGCACGGGTCAAAGGTAGGGTGGATAAGCGTAGCGCATCCACCAAAATCGTAACCGTTCACGGCCAACCCAAGGAATAAATATCCACGGGGCTGGTTTCATAAGCAGATTTGCCGTATCGTGCGGACCATGGAACAGATCATGGTCACGATACAAGGCGAGCGGTTCAGTCCCGATGTCGGTCTGATCGAGAAGCTGCTGGCGGACCATCCCACCTGGGGCCGAAGCCGGCTTTCGGTCGAGCTCTGCGAGCTGTGGGACTGGCGCGCCCCCAACGGCCAGCTCAGGGACATGGCCTGCCGAAACCTGTTGTTGCGGTTGGACAGAGCCGGGCACATCCGCTTGCCTGCTCGCCAGCGCAAATCCCCGAACGGGTATCGCAACCGCTCCCCCATCCAGGTACCCCATCGCACGGAGCCCATTGAGGGAGCCTCTCAGGATCTCAGGCCACTGCAAATCACCCGCGTGGTCAATGGGTGTGAGCAGGATCGGCTGTTTCGCTGCCTCCTGTCCACGTACCACTATCTGGGGTTCAAGAATACCGCGGGCGAGAACATGAAGTACCTCGTCTATAGCCGCGACGGGCGGCCACTGGCCTGCCTGCTGTTCGCTGCTGCGGCCTGGAAATGTGCCTCCCGTGATGGTTGGATCGGTTGGCGTGCGCCGGTGCGCGAACGCAACCTGCACTCTGTGGCGAACAACGCGCGATTTCTCCTCCTGCCCTGGGTAAAGGTTCCGAACTTGGCCAGTCATCTGCTCTCGCTTATCACCCGGCGCATCCAAGACGATTGGCTGGCGAAGTATGCCCATCCCCTCTATTGCCTGGAGACCTTCGTGGATCGCAGCCGCTATCGCGGCGTGTGCTATCGGGCCGCCAACTGGCAGTGGGTCGGTCAAAGCGCGGGACGCGGCCGCAATGACCGCCATCATCGCCTGAGCGTCCCGGCGAAAGACGTCTATCTCTATCCCCTGTGCCGGGATTTCCGGCATCGGCTGTGCGATGACACCTGAGCAGGCCCGGGCGATCTATTTTGCCGGCCGCGATGCCGTCGTCGCGCAGCTGTGCCAGCTCGATGAGCAGCTGAAGGCATCGCAGCAGCAGATCGATGCACTGCAACGCAAGATCGCCCAGCTCTCGAAGAACTCATCGAATTCCAGCAAACGGCCCTCTTCGGACGACATCACCAAATCCAAAGGCGGCAGCAGCAATCCCCAGGGGACAGAAGGGACCAACGGCAAGATCGGCGCACAACCGGGCCATTCGCGCCATACCCGCCCCCCCTATCCACCCGAGGCCATCGATCAGGTTCACCAGCACGAATCCACCTGCTGCCCGTGCTGTCACAGCCCGGATATCCTGCTCCTCGAAGACCAGCCGCCGCGGGTGATCCAGCAGGCGGAGATCCAAGAGGTCGTGGTGCATGAAGAGCATCTCGCCCATGCCTATTGGTGCGAGCACTGCGGGCAGATCCATTACGCCGAGTTTCCCCCGGAAGTACTCAGGGAGGGACTGTTCAAGTCCCGACTGACGACGCTGGTCGCCTACATGAAGAACGTCTGTCACGCCTCCTTCTCGACCATCCGTAAATTCCTCCGGGACGTGCTGGGCGAGCCCGTATCACGGGGGTACCTGGCAAAAATCATCCAGAAGGTCAGCCACGCCCTGGAACGCCCCTATGAGGAGCTGCTCGAGCGCATCCCCTTGGAGAGCGTCTTGAATGTGGATGAGACGGGCCATAAGGACAACGGCGACCGGTTCTGGACCTGGGTGTTCAAGGCCGAGCTCTATGTGCTGTTTCGTATCGATCAGTCCCGTGGCTCCAAGGTCCTGATCGAGGTCCTGGGCGAGGAGTTCGAGGGCACCTTGGGCTGCGACTATTTCTCGGCCTACCGTAAGTTCATGAAGGACTTCTCTGTCGCCGTGCAGTTCTGCATCGCCCACCTGATTCGCGACATCAAATTCCTCACCACACTTCCCGACGAGCCCACCCGTGTCTATGGCCAGAAGCTGCTGCACGCCGTCAAAGCGATGTTCAAGATCATCCACCAGCGCGAATCCTTCACCCCGGACGATTTTCAGGCAGCTCTCCAGCAGGCCAAGGCGACGATCATCTCCACCGCCTACCATGCGGTGCCCAGCCAGCTCGATCAGGATGGCAAGGAACTCAAGCGTGAGGCGCAGAACATGGCCGATCGCTTTCGCAAACACGGCGAAGCCTACTTCGAGTTCATCACCACCCCCGGCATGGATCCGACCAACAACGTCGCCGAGCAGGCCATCCGCTTCATCGTCATCGACCGCCATGTCACCCAGGGCACCCGCAGCGCCAAAGGCCGGCGTGCCAACGAGCGCTTATGGACCGTCATCGCCACCTGCGCGCTTCAGGGACGCTCGGCTTTCCAGTTCATCCTCCAAGCCGTGCAGGCCGATTTCCAAAATACGGCTGCGCCTTCTCTACTTCCCGAGCCTCCTTGATACACCGCGTCGGCTATCGCCGATCGACTTCCCCTTTCTCTCTTGAGATCCGGCAGCTTCGCATCAGCATCTTTGACAGGCCGTACTCATATCAGTACGTTCGCTCAGGCAGGCGGGTTCTGATGCCCACGTTTGCACCCCCGTGAACGGATACCAACAACGAAAGCGCAAAGATCGCATTCTTAAAACGGCCAATCAAGAAACGGCGAGATTTCTGTTTGTCCGTGGTGGCCTGAGTTTCGGCTTGTCTAGTACGAGAGTTCAATTGCTTTAGCCC
>CAZUCH010000464.1:0-2773 GCA_964619045.1 uncultured Planctomycetales bacterium
AAAGTACCTGGCGCCGCCAGAAGTGCAACCTGACGTGGTGGTGCTCGCGGCTGTCTTCGGCATCGGCGTGATCTTCTTCGGGTTCTATCTCTGGGCCCGCCGCAACCCACTTCCCGCAGCCATCACTGGGCTGGTGTTCTTCATCACGCTTCACGCGCTCGAAGCCGTGGTCGATCCGACAGCACTCATCCGCGGAATCCTCGTAAAGATCATAGTTATCGTCGTGCTCAGCCGGGCCATAGCGGCAGGTGTGCGCTATCGGCGGCTGCGGCTCCAAATGGAAATAGGCTAGCTGCCAACGCCACGGCATGAGCCCTCGGAGACACGCAGCGTGATGCCTGACGAACCGCACGACGAATCACGCGCTCTCCCGCCGACCGGTGGAGCGGCGGATCTCGACGACGAGGCGCCAGACTTCGAGTCCGGGGGCCGGGGGCCACATTTCTGTACGGATTGTGGGGCGGCCTGGCAGCGTGATTGGGAAGCGTGCCAATCCTGCGCGGACGTTGCGAACCGCAGGCACGCCGCGGCGAAGTTGGGCCAGGGCGGGCTGCGTTCGATTGTCTCCGCGCTGGCGCTGTACTTCGCGATACTGATGACGACGATCATCGCGATCGTGGTCGACGCGCTGATCGGCGACGACGAGGCGCTCCACATCGACATGCGTGTTACGCTCGGAGTGGAGGTGCTCGCCTCAGTCATCGTGCTCGTTTGGTGCCTGGGCAGTTGGGCTGTCGTGCGGCCGGCGGTGATGCGCTGCGGAGCGCCCAAATGGTACTTGCTGGCAGCCGTATTGCCGCTGATTACATTCGCGGCTGCCAGCGCTGCCGTGATACTGCTTGTACGCTACGCAGGCGCTGAGGAGTTCTCTTATAGCGAACCGATACTGGAAGCTGGGCTCGGCTGGCCTGTAGTAATCCTGTCGATCTGTGTACAGCCATGCATCATCGAGGAGTTGGCTTTTCGGGGCGTGATTCTCTCAGGGTTGCGCCGGATACTCGATGTGCGGGAAGCCGTAGTGGTCTCCGCGCTACTGTTCATGTTCATTCATCTGGCGGTGCTGAGTTTTCCGCACTTGTTCCTGATCGGGCTAATACTGGGATACCTGCGCGTGAAGACGGGCTCTATCTACCCGTGTATGCTGGCGCACTTCCTGCATAATCTACTGGTGGTGCTCGCGGAAATGTACTTGGGATAAGCAACCATGCTCGTTGAACATTCTTATGTGACAACCGTTCCGGCCGAGAAGATCCTGACGGAAACCGCGGAGGCGCTGCAGTCGCTGGGCTATCGGGTGCCGGTGCGCTCGCAAGATACCCGCCTGGAAGCTGAGCGGGGCCTTGCCAAATGTCACAAGGCCAAGCGGTTCAGCGATTTGCCGCAGCGGGTAAGCGTCGAGTATGACCGGGGACGCGTCATGCTGGTGGCGCAAGTCGAAATCTACCGCAAGCGGCATAAGCTGCACGAACAGATGTTGTTGGCACTTGCGCGTATGGTCGAGTCCGTAGCGGGCGACGAGGAAGCACGGCAGGCCGCGCGTCGGCAATGGGAAGAGGTTAACGCCGCTATCGAGACACTCGCCCGATCACGCTGCTTGCGGTCTTGGATCGTGGCTGCGATCCTGGTATCGCTCATTGGCGCCCTGATCGCGCTGGCTATCGTCGCATAGGCTTGGCTGCGGGTGGTGCTGCGTACGTAGGGACAGCCACCAATACACAGTGCAGCGATTCGCCTTCGCCGGTCGAGACTCGGCACATCAAGGCCGACGCCGATCGCGGCGAAGCTGGTCGAGCGGTATGATTACGATCCGTACGGGCACACGTACGTCGAGACGTGGGACGCTTCCGCCGCCGGCGGGTTCGGCTACGGATCTGACTGGATGATCACGGTCGGTCCTTCCGTCGGGTTGTTTCAAGGCGGCCTGCTGGTCGATACGTTCAGGCCGTTCAGTGGTGGCCAGGAATCAAACGGCGGAGGATTGCGATGCGGCGTCCGACAGAGCGCGTTCTCATTGACATTGTGATCATCGTAATCCTCGTTGTCTTCTTAGTGCTCGAGGGACCGGTGTGGCCGGGCGAATCAATGAGGAGATCAGGGAAGACACACTCTGTCGTCTCCGCCGTAGTGTCGAACATCGCTATCGTCGTCTTTCTGCTGTTCGCCGGCGGCGACTTGGTGTATAGGCTGAGGCGCGGCGGCGGCATTGCGAGACGTGGATGGCAGAGCACGCGTATCCGTGTGGCTTCGGGTACTTCAACAACTGCTGCGCACATGCCTCTCGCGCCGCGCGACGCGGTTGAAGTCCGTATCCGCTGCTATGGAGCACCGACCGGCCTTGTACAACTCGCCGTGCGCATGTACGACAAGAGGTCAGCAGACCCCCATCGCACTGACGGTAATACGACAATCGCCGAGTCCACTGGAGATCTGGCGCATGAGGCAGAATCTGAGTGGATTGCGTTGTTGAGGCCGAAGGCGAGGGTCGCTGAGGCAGAACTAGTTGTTGAAGCCACAACCGATGCTCCAGGCGACATCGACCTCGATGTATCGTGGCGGCCCACTGTTGCGCTTGGTCGGGCGAAGCCGAGCGAGGTTCTCTGAGCAGGTACGGTACGCCCCCGCATCGTTAGGGCGGAATGTCCGCCGGACCGCCGGTGGTCCAGTCAGATCAACGTGTACAGCATCAGCACGATGTAGAATGTGATCGCGGGGACAGCGAATAGGGCTGCACCGCCGACGACTATCCACAACGGCGGGACGAGCGCGGCGAGCA
>CAZUCH010000465.1:0-2766 GCA_964619045.1 uncultured Planctomycetales bacterium
CCCCCAACCCCGCCACAAAGCCGCCGATGGTATCGGCGGTCCCCCGACCAAGGAGCCCCCCATGGACCGACCAGACAACCGAGACATCGAGAAGAACGACAAAGGCAACCGCCTTCGAATCGCCTTCGAACACGCCGCCCTCGAAAGGCTCATCAGCGAAGTCCAAAACGACGACGAGGACTTCGACAAACTCTGCAAAGCCCTTCACGCCTATTGCGAACTGAGAAAGCAGGACGCCGCACTGGAAAAGAACAAACTCGACAAGGCAAAGACCCGAACGGCGCCGACCCGATCCGCCGCCACCTCCCCGCTGCGCGCAGCGACCGCCCCAAACCTCGCCGCCCCCTTCGGGCTCGACGACAAGGGAGACCCCAACACGAAGGCCCAGTTCCAAGTCTCGTTGCGCCAAACGATCAACGACCTCTACGGCACAACCGGGCCCGACCCCGCCACAAAGCCGCAGATGGTATCGGCGGTCCCCAACCAGGGAGAACCCCGCAAGGGCTTCCCCAGAAAGGACGCAATAAGAATAGAGACTGGCTAGCAGCCTGCGGCGAACCGCCGTCTTCCCTTCTGCCGCGGGCTGCGAACCAAACGCCTCCTATTACCGTCGGGCCTTGGCCTTGCTCTTGGCCGGGCGCTTCTTCGGGGCCTTTCGGGCGAGGCTCGCGTTTGCCTTCTTGATTCGAGACGCGGCTGGGCGTTTCGCGGCCTTTCGGGCGGCGGTCGGCTTCGTCTTCTTCGACGCTGCCTTGGGCTTGGCACTCCGGCGCTGCGTCTTCTTCGCGCCGTTCTCCATGATCACAGCCTGCGCCGCCGCCAACCGGGCGATCGGGACGCGATACGGAGAGCAACTGACATAGTCCATGCCCACCTCGTGGCAGAAGTGAACCGACTCCGCGTCGCCGCCATGTTCGCCGCAAATACCGATCTTCAGACCCGGCTTGGTCTTGCGACCGTGGTGCATCGCGTGCCGGACCAGCTCGCCCACGCCCTCTCGGTCGAGCGTCTGGAACGGGTCGGCCTCGAAGATGCCGGTCTTCTCCACATCGACGTAGGACGGCAGGAACCGCCCGGCATCGTCCCGGGAGAGCGCCATCGCCGTTTGCGTCAAATCGTTCGTCCCGAAGCTGAAGAACTCGGCCACCTTGGCGATATTCCCCGCCGTCAGCGCTGCCCGCGGCGTTTCGACCATCGTGCCGACGAGGTACTGGATCTTCACCCCGGCCTCACGGAGCACGGTCTCGGCGACCTCGCGCGTGCGATCGACGAGAATGCTCAACTCCTTCCAGTCGATACACAGCGGGATCATGATCTCGGGGGCAACGCGGACACGCCGGCGGCGACACTCGACGGCCGCCTCCATGATCGCACGCACCTGCATTTCGAGAATCTCGGGATAGGTAATCGCCAGACGACAGCCGCGATGCCCGAGCATCGGGTTCGACTCGTGCAACTCCACGACGCGATCGCGAACCGTCGCGAACTTGACGCCGAGATGCCGTGCCAGCTCGCGCTGTTTCTCCTCTTCGTGCGGCACAAACTCGTGCAACGGTGGGTCGATCAATCGAATCGTGACCGGCCGGCCCGCCATCGCCTCGAAGATGCCGATGAAGTCCTGTCGCTGGAAGGGGAGGAGCTTGCCTAGTGCGATCCGGCGAGTTTCCTCGGTCTCGGCGATGATCATCTCCTGCATGGCCAGACGGCGTTCCTCCGTGTCGAAGAACATGTGCTCGGTGCGGCAAAGGCCGATGCCCTCGGCCCCCATGCGAACGGCGTTTTCCGAATCGTACGGCGTGTCGGCATTGGTTCGCACGCGCAGTCGCCGCCTCGCGTCGCACCATTTCATCAGCTCGTAGTACTCGTTCGGCAAGGTGGGCGCGACCAGCGGCAGCTCTCCCTCATAGACGGTTCCCGCGGAGCCGTCGAGCGTCAGGAAGTCGCCTTCCGCCAGCGTCTTGTCGTTGAGGGTCAGCGTCTGCGCGTCGTCGTCGATCTTCAAGTCGCCGCAGCCGACAATGCAGCACTTGCCCCAACCGCGTGCCACGACGGCGGCATGTGAAGTCTTGCCGCCGGTCGCCGTGAGGATGCCCTGCGCCGCGTGCATCCCGCCGACATCCTCGGGGCTCGTCTCTTTGCGAACGAGGATGACCTTCTTGCCGTCGGCGTTGAGCTTCTCGGCGAGCGGCGCGGTGAAGACGATCTGCCCGCTGGCGGCGCCAGGCACGGCATTGATCCCAACGCCCAGCTTCTTCATCGAGAGCGACTTCGAGTCGAAGTCGGGGTCGATGATCGGGTAGAACAGTCGCTCGATGTCGACAGCGCCGATTCGCATGATCGCCTCTTCCTTCGTGATGACGGGCTTGAGCGCGGCGGCGGCGTACTTCTTGGGCAGGTAGCCCTTCTTCACGAACCGGGCGGCCTCCGCCTTGGTCAGGAGCGGCTTGGTCGCCTGATCGACGGCGATTTTGAATATGGCGGCCGGAGATCGCTTGCCTGTGCGGCATTGGAGCATGTAGAGTTTGCCCCGCTCGACGGTGAACTCCAGGTCCTGCATCTCCTTGTAGTGGACTTCGAGCATGACGCGCACCGCACAGAGCTGTTCGTACACAGCGGGGTGCGTCTTCTTGAGTGCCACGAGTTTCAGCGGGGTGCGGATGCCGGCGACGACGTCCTCACCCTGGGCGTTCATGAGCAGGTCGCCGTAGTAGATGTTCTCGCCGGTGCTGGGGTCGCGTGTGAAGCAGACGCCCGTGCCGCTGTCGT
>CAZUCH010000466.1:0-2753 GCA_964619045.1 uncultured Planctomycetales bacterium
GGCACCAACTTCCCCGCCGCCCCCATCGGCCTGTACTTCGCCCGCCTCTGGTACTCCGAGCGCCTCTACCCCCAGATCTTCACAGTAGCCGCCCTGAACAGAAAAAGGGGACATCACTAATTATTGCTGATCGTTGCCAGTCGTCGCGCGTTGAGCTACGTTTCCCGGTCATGCCTCGCACTGCACGCGCCATCGAATCCGGCTTGATCTACCACGTACTCAATCGCGGCAACGGCCGCATGCGTTTGTTTCACAAGGACATGGACTTCGATGCCTACGAGCGTGTCTTGGCCGAGGGGCTGAAGCGCTACCCGGTGGATCTGCTGACTTACTGTCTGATGCCAAATCACTGGCACTTGGTGTTGCGGCCAAGGACGGACGAAGCCCTCGGGCGATTGATGGGCTGGGTCGGCGTCACCCACGTTCGCCGGCATCACGCACACTACCGCACACGCGGCGGCGGGCACCTATACCAAGGGCGGTTCAAGAGCTTCCCGGTCGAGGAAGAGATCTACCTCCTGCGGCTATGCCGATACGTCGAGGCCAATTCGCTCAGGGCGGGGTTGGTCAAGCGTGCGGAGGATTGGCGGTGGAGTGGGCTCTATGCCCGACGGCACCGCGGCAGCGGGCTGACGCTGGCCGACTGGCCGATTGAGCGACCTCGGAACTGGCAGGCTGCCGTGAATGAGCCCTTGACCGAAGAGAATCTCCGCCAACTACGCACGAGCGTGAACAGAGGCCGCCCCTGCGGCGGCCACGAATGGGTACAAAGAACAGCACAGCGCCTCGGACTGGAATCCACACTGCGAAGCCCCGGCCGACCACGCAAGAAACAGATAAATGAGTGATGTCCCCATATGGCCCCCCATATGGCCCCTGCGGACCGTGCATCGACGCTTGTCCGCGCGGCGTGCTGAAACTCTTGTTTGAAGGTCTCGAGGAGACGGACGCCGGATCGGCGGCTTGAGAAGCGTGCAGTTGTGAGCAGTCGTCGACCTGACAGCCGGCGCAAACCGACGATTCGCCGGCCTTCTCGCGAGGCCATCAGCAGCCGGGTCAGTGATTGCGGTTGAGTGCCCCGGAGTTCCGCGCGTCGCCTTGGTACTTGGGCCAGGGGCTATCGGCCAGACCGCCGGATAGCCCATAGATGGCGCAGATCGACCAGTTTGTGCCGTCGAAGTCCGTGGCGTAGATCGTCCCATCCGGGCCGAGGGTGGGGGACCCTACACTGACCGCGAGCGACCACTTGACGCTCCCGTCAGCGCGCAGGGCCACAAGCTCGTGCGTCTCCTCGCGGCGGGCCGTGTAGATAGTCCCATCGGCGCCGATCAGCGGTGGCGCGCTTGCGGATTGGGCGGTCGCGAGCGGGGCATACGTTGCCCCATCGCTCGCGACGGCCAGCGTTACTCCGGCCAGATCGTAGGCGACACAGTACAGGGTGCGGTCGGGCCCGATGGAGGCTGACCGGATACTGCGCTCTCCGCCCATCACATCCTGAATAGCCGATCGTAGCGAGAGACTCCACTTGAGCGTGCCGTCGGCGTTCAAGGCCCGGAGACGACTGTCCTGGGCGCCGAAGTAGATGGTGCCATCGTCATCCAGGGCGGGCGACGAACTTACACGGCCGTCAGTCACGTAGTCCCATTTGAGCGTGCCGCCCGGATGGAGCGCATAGAAACGCTCGGCGCCGAAGTAGATCGTACCGTCCTCTGCGATCGCAGCCGGCCCTCCGATATGCCCCTCCACGGCGAACTCCCACTGAATCTCGCCATCCGCACTGACAGCCAACAAACTGCCGTCCGCGGCCGCGACGTAGATCGTTCCGTCCGGCGCGATTGAGGGCCCGCGTCCTGAGCCGCTCCCCGTGCGAAGATCCCACCTCCGCGTACCGTCGGGGTTGATGGCGTACAGTGTGCCGGAGTACGTGTGTGCATACACCGTTCCGTCGGAGCCGATAGCCGGAGCGCTCCACCCTCCCGCGCTGGTGACGAATTCCCATTTCTTCGAGCCATCGGGATTGATGGCGTACAGCTTGCCGTCGTCAGAGCCGGCGTAGAGCGTTCCGTCAAGCGCAATAGCCGGCGTACCACCAATCTCCCCGCCGGTTTCAAAGGCCCATTTGACTGTCCCGGCCTTGAACAAGAGCACCACGACCGGTTCACTGTCGCGGTAGCCATTCGCCGTGGCGACCGCGGTCACGGTCGTGGTGTCCGTAAGTTCAATGGGTCTCGTGAAGACATCGTCGGCGCCGGAGTCCGGTACGCTGCCGTCCGTCGTGTATCGTATGACCGCGCCGGGGGTGTTGCTGGTGATGTTCACCTCGCAGCGATCGAGAAACCCGCCGCTGGCGGGCGTAATCTCCGGTGCGGCCGCCTGTGGCAGATCTCTCGGACAACCGCCCAGCAGCAGTGCTACGCCACAGATGGCCGCGGCAATGACTCTGAGACGACGCGATGGAACGACATTCAGATTTGGCATGTCTGCATTGTACCCGATATTTCCCAGTTACCTGACCTCAAGCGGTCGTCCCATCCGAAACTACCTGCTCGATTCAACCGTGAATGGCATCCATCGCTGCGAACAACTCCCGCGGCACAGCCACCTCGGCCAAGCGGAGCGGGGACAGGGGGGGACAGGGGGGACAGGGACAGCCACCTATTTAGAGTCCTCACATCGTCGCCGTGCATCATCAAGATCGACCCGCTATCGAAGTCGTCGCTGATCTGCACGTCGTCGGCCGCATCCAGGATACC
>CAZUCH010000467.1:0-2751 GCA_964619045.1 uncultured Planctomycetales bacterium
CTTGATCGTCTCGGCGGCGATGATCTTGCTACCGATCGCCGCTTGCAGGCGGATTTCGAACTGCTGGCGGCCGATCTCACGACGCAATTTGATCAGGAATCGCCGGCCGCGATGGTCGGCCTTGCTGCGGTGGCAGATAAGGCTCAGGGCGTCCACCGGCGTCTGGTTTACGAGGATGTCCAGTTTCACCAGGTTGCCGGGGCGGTAGCCGATGATGTGATAGTCCATCGTCCCATAACCACGCGTAATACTCTTGAGCTTGTCGTAGAAGTCGTACAGCACTTCGTTGAACGGGAAGTGGTACGTCAGCATCACGCGTTGGGGCGAGAGGTACTCCTGTCGTTTGAACTCGCCCCGGCGCTGCATCGCAAGCTGCATGATTGCGCCGATTGACTCGGCGGGTGCGATGATGGCCGTCTCGATGATCGGCTCGCGCAATTCCACGATCCTGGTTGTCTCGGGCAAGTCGCCGGCCGACTCGACGCGCTGGGTCGTGCCGTCGCTCAGCAACACCTCGTAGGTCACGCTCGGGGCGGTCTGGACGATGCTTACGCCGCACTCGCGTTCGAGTCGTTCCTGGACGATTTCCATGTGCAGCAGGCCGAGGAACCCGCATCGATAGCCGGGGCCCAGCGCGTCGCTGTGCTGCGGGTTGAACGAGAACGACGAGTCGTTCAGGCTCAGCCGCTGAAGTGCCTCGCGCAGCGCGTCGTAGGTTTCCCCGCTGGCCGGATAGAAGTCGCAGAACACCGTGAGCTGGGGCGGCTCGTAGCCTGGGAGCGGCTCGGCGGCGGGATTGACAGCGTCGGTGATGGTGTCGCCGACGGTCACGTCCTGGAGCGTCTTGATGCTGGCGACCATGTAGCCGGTCTCGCCGGCGGCCAGTTGCTTGCAGGGTGTCATCTCCGGGCGGAACTTGCCCAGATCGCTGACGATGTAGTTCCGCTGGCGACTCATGAGCAGCAGCTTCTGCCCCTTGCGGATCGTGCCGTGGACGACTCGGATATAGCAGACCACGCCCCGATAGTCGTTGTATTCAGAGTCGAAAATCAGCACCTGGAGCGGTGCGTCGGGATCGCCTTGCGGGGCCGGCAAGTGCTCGACTATCGCCCGCATCAGCTCTTCGACACCCAGCCCGCTCTTGGCCGAGACGAACTGCACGTTGTCGGAACTGATCCCGAGCACGTGCTCGACTTCGAGGGCGGCGTCCTCGGGCGTGGCGCTGGCCAGATCGACCTTGTTGATGACCGGGATGATTTCCAGGTCGTTTCCAATGGCGGCGTACGCGTTGGCGACCGTCTGGGCCTGGACGCCCTGGGTCGCGTCAACCACCAGCAGGGCGCCGTCGCAGGCCGCCAGGGCGCGGTCAACCTCGTAGTGAAAATCGACGTGCCCCGGCGTGTCGATCAGGTTGAACATGTACACCTGTCCATCGACTTCCATGTCGACGGTGACCGCCGAGGCCTTGATCGTGATGCCACGCTCGCGTTCGAGGTCCATGGTGTCGAGCGCCTGCTCGCGCATGTCACGCTCGGAGATGGCCCCGGCGCGCTGCAATATGCGATCGGCCAGCGTGCTCTTGCCGTGGTCGATGTGAGCGATGATTGAGAAGTTGCGTATGTGGCTTTGGTCCATATCTCGCGTCTGTCGGCGGTTCGTAGCCCGGTAGCGGTCGGCAGTCCGTCAGCGTGCCCGGGCAACATTCGGGCAAGCCGCTCATTATAGCAAGCATCGGCCGGTATGGGGCGCCGCTTTCCGCGAATGGCGACGCTATACTGGGACGTATGAACACCTTCTCGCTCCAGTCCGGGTCCAACGGCAACGCGATCTATGTCGAAGCCGGCGATGTCAAGCTGATCTTCGACGCCGGCATCTCGGGCAAGCAGGCTCGCCTGAGAATGGCCCTGCGCGAGCGCGACATCCACGATGTCGACGCCGTTATTCTCTCCCACCGCCATGGCGACCACACACGCTGCGCCGGCGTGTTCAACCGGGCCTTCAAGCTGCCGCTGTACATGACCCCCGCCACTCAGCACGCGATCTCGCGTTTCATCGGCAAGGTCAGCGCCGTCAACCTGTATCAGCCCGGCGAGTCGCTGGAGTTTGGCCCCGTGACCGTCCACACCGTGCCCACGCCCCATGACGCCGCCGAGAGTGTTGGGTTCATCGTCGAGCACGAGGGCAAGCGGCTGGGAATCCTCACCGACCTGGGGCATCCGTTCAAGCTGCTCGCCGGCGTGCTCAGCGACCTGGACGCCGCCTATCTGGAGAGCAACTACGACCCCGTGATGCTGGATGAGGGCGGCTACCCCGAGGATCTGAAGGCTCGGATTCGCGGCGCCGGCGGGCATATCTCCAACGACGAGGCCGCGGCGTTGCTCAAACACTGCCTGCCGAGCCCGAGTTGGGTCGCATTGGCTCACCTCAGCGAGCACAACAACGACCCCAACGTCGCCCTCGAAACCCACCGGATGGTGCTCGGAGAATGCTACCCCCTCCACATCGCCAGCCGCTACCGAGTCTCGGATGTGTTCAGCGTGTAGCCGGTCGTTGCCCATGTTTGGCATGCTGCCGCTGGTGCGACAATCCGGTCTCGCATCTGACACCACAGGAGCCGTTTCGCATTGATACGGATCCCGATCTGACTTCGCGCCGTGCCTTGCGTTGGCGCGGCATCGTTGCTGGTATCTTGCGGCCGACTCGGAGGTCGAGACTGGGAATTAATCAGGGTGGGTCGGGCGTCCCGCCCGA
>CAZUCH010000468.1:0-2741 GCA_964619045.1 uncultured Planctomycetales bacterium
CGCCGAACTGATTGGCGAAAGTGAACAGGCGGCTCTGAAACGCCTGAGCTACAATCCCGCGTCGGTGCCGATCGCTCGGCTGCGGACGGCAGTGCGCAATCTGCTCACCGCCGAGTCGTGGGAGCTGCGTGCCCGTGCGCTCGACGCGCTACAACTGATCGGCCTGGACCGCCAGATGGTGACCGCTGTCGAGAGTTGCCTCGAACACGAGCACTGGCTGGTACGCTTCATGGCGTTGCGCGTCCTGGCACGCCAGGGAGACGCACTTGCCCCGCGCATGGCCAATCTGGCGAAGGACGACCGGGACGAACAGGTGCGCCAGCTCGCGCGGAGCTACTTGGCACGCTGGGGACAGCCACTAGACTAAGAGCCTACCCCACAACTCATGTGGCACCGGATATGTGGCACCGGCATCTTGCCGGTGTAATCACAGGCTGGGAGCCTGTGCCGCAAGTTCTGGGATAGGCTCTAAGAACCCTGTTGCTTTCAACCCACTGCGGCCGATAACTACTGACACTAGCGTGGCTTGCCGCGCCGCGCGTTGACTTATCGGGGTATGTAACGGTACAAGGGACATTCCGACCACTGGTTGCGGTCTGGCAAAGGTTGTATTCATGCTGACTACGAAACGATGGGGAATACTGGAACCGCGCCAGCGCCATGCCTTGGCGAGCGGTAGCACCGCACTCTGCCTACTCATGCTGTGCGGCGGGTGCATGTTCACCGAGCAGCGCGCACGCGTGAGGCTGGCCGGCGGCGAAAGCGCTCTGGCCAAACACAATCTGGATCTGGCGCTCGCCGAATTCACGGAGGCCGTGAGGCTCGACCCGCACTTGGCCGAAGGCCACTACAACCTCGGCATGGTCCACAAGCAGCGCGGCGATCTGAAGCTGGCGGCCGACTCGTTGCAGGAAGCCGTCAAACTCAACCCGACCGAAGTGACCCCGGTCTTCGAATTGGGAGAGGTCTATCGGCTCCTCAACCGCATGACCCAGGCCATCCGCGCATACCTCATGGCCTGCGACTTGGCGCCGGACAACTTCGACATGCGCTTCCGGCTGGCCGCGTGCTATCATCAGGCCGGCGACCTGGACATGGCGATCGATAGCTATCGCACCGCCGTCAAGCTCCAGCCTCGCAACGCCTTTGTGCTCAGCAACCTGGGAGCGGCTCTGGCCACCCAGGGCCGCGACTACGAAGCCATCAAGGCGTACAAGGAATCGCTCGAGTGCGACGTCGCACAGCCCATTGTGCTGGTGAACCTCGCCACCGTCTATCTCAACCAACAGCGCTGGGACGCCGCCCATCGTACGCTGACAGCCGCCATCAAGATGGACCCCAAGCTCGCCGCCGCCCACGAGCGCTTCGGCTACACCCTGTGGCGACAGCAAGCCTGCGACGCCGCCCTCGAGAGTTACCGCGCGGCGATCGACCTCGACCACAAGAACGCAGCCGCCTACGCCGGTTACGGCGTCGTCCTGATGACCCAGTATCTCGATGAGCCGGAGAGCGTCACGCTACGCGACCAGGCGATCGCCGCCTGGCATGCCAGCCTCGAGATCAGCCCCCAGCAACCCAAGCTGCGGGCCCTGGTCGAGAAGTACCGCCCCAAGTACGAGCAACCAACCCTCACGCTGGACGATTAGCAGCCAGCGAACCCCACCGCTGTTGTTGGACCGGTTTGTAACCGGTCAGCGCGCACGATGCGCCTTGACGCATCATCAACGGGCGCGTGACACGCGACGCGGCCTTGCCGCTCCTGAGCGCAAGGCGTTCGTCGCGTGTCAAGGGCCAGCCCGAACTGCCCTGCGAGCCATGAACCAAACCGGAACATGATCAATTTCCGTCTTGAGCAGACCGGGATCAGGGCGTATGCATGCGCCCATGTTGCCCATGGACGGTCCACGGGCGCCCGGCGTGCCGGGATAACTCCGCGAAATGGACCATAGGCGTCTGACCTCCGGCGGAAATAGTCGCAATGGAGGGCCAACATGAGTCGCCAGGCCGCCGCCCCCCGCGGAATCGAGTCTCCTATCAGTGATCGCGCATCGCCTCGGCCTCGACATCACGCTCCGCCCACGCGGCCGCCATCGGAAAGAAACAGCAAAGTCATCCGGACGCCTTTTCTGCTTCTGACACCTTTTCTGCTTCCTTCTCTGCTTCGTATGTTGCGGAAGGGGAACGAGGACCGGAAGATGGGCTTCGTTGCGTGGGCTCTTCGTCGTCGAGCTCAGGCACTGGTGCCGATGGAGAAAGACCATGTTCCGCAAGCGACACACGCCGGTTGGTGCAAAGCCTGGCACGCTCATGATCAGCTCGCACGCCCGGCGACCGGTCATCCGGGCCATGAAGTACAAGCCGGATCACCTGGAAGAGCACGATATCGCTACGGTGGCCGAGCTGAAGGGCCTGCTCGAAGAGAACACGGTGTGCTGGATCGACGTCCAGGGACTTGGAGATGAGAAGATCCTTCGAGAGTTCGCCGACCTGTTCTCGATTCACCCCCTGGCGTTGGAGGACGTCGTCAACGTGCCGCAACGACCGAAGATCGAGCGTTACGAGCACCATACGCTGTGCATCACCCGGATGGCGATGTTTCGCGACGAGACGCTCGAACGCGAGCAGGTCAGCCTGTTCGTTGGCCCGAACTACGTGCTCACATTCCAGGAGCACAGTGGTGACGTATTCGACCCCGTCCGCAATCGGATTCGCCAAGCGGGGCCGATTCTCCGTAGCTCCGG
>CAZUCH010000469.1:0-2724 GCA_964619045.1 uncultured Planctomycetales bacterium
TGGCCAATGCGACGTGCCGGCGCCGAACACGGACTTCGTGGCCCTCGCGGGGGGCGATGACCACAGTCTCGGACTGAAGGCCGACGGCTCGATCGTAGCCTGGGGATACAACTACCACGGCCAATGCGACGTGCCGGCGCCGAATACGGACTTCGTGGCCCTCGCGGCGGGCCGTAGCCACAGTCTCGGTTCGAAGTCCGACGGCTCGATCGTGGCCTGGGGACAGAATAGCTACGGCCAATGCGACGTGCCGGATCCGAACACGGACTTCGTGGCCGTCGCGGCGGGCACGTTCCACAGTCTCGGTCTGAAGTCCAGGTCGCCTGTCCCCGACGGCGACCTGGATTGCGACGGCGACATCGACTTCGATGATATCGACCCCTTCGTCCTGGCACTGACCGGGCAGGAGGCGTACGACACCACGTATCCCGACTGCAACTGGCTCCACGCCGACTGCGACGGGGACGGCGATGTGGACTTCGACGACATCGACCCCTTCGTGGCAATCCTCAGCGGAGGCTGACGGGGGATTGACGATTTACGATTGACGATTGACGATTGAGTCTGGGCGCTGGATACGTCCCAATCGTCAATCCGCAGTCGTAGATCGTCAATCCACAATCCTCGATTCGCCGGCGGGGCAGATAACCTCCGCGCCTGCGATGTGTTACAGGATACTTTGCGCCATCGCGCCGCCGTGGTATCATCGAGCGCGGGCGAGCCGGCCCTCTTTTCTTGTGTGTCCTGGACAGTTCGGTGTGCCTCCCGGTTTCGAGTGGCTCATGTTCCATGGAAGCCGCATCATCTGGAAGCTGAGCGCCGTCTTCACCGCGATCATCCTCCTCGTCATTCTCGTGTCCGGCTACGTCGACACTCTGGTCGTCGAACACTACGCCCTGGCCTCGGCGCGCGACCTGTGCAGGTTCAACTCCGCCACGATGCGACAGGCTCTCAAAACGCCGTTGATGACCTGCGATAATGAGAGCATCGAACGGATATTCCGGAATCTCGCGCGGGACAATCGCGTCTACGGCGAGATGCGCCTCGTGTCTCACAACGGCGACGTCGCGGCGTCCCGGTACGATTCCGGAGACACAACACTGCCGTTGGAGTCCAGATCATGCCAGGTGTGCCACCGGCATGAGCCGCCGCTGGCAGGCTCCGCATTCCCTCACCACGACGAGATCGTGCGGCAACCGGACGGTAGCCGGGTCGTCTCGGTCGTCACGCCGTTTATCAAAGAACCAGGCTGCGGCACGGCTGGTTGCCACGCCACCGCCGTGCCCGGGCAGGTTCTCGGTTTCCTGCAAACCGACTATTCGCTGAGCGAGGTGGACGCGATCACGTCCACGCGCAGCTTTCAGAAGGCGGGGGCAGCTCTGATCGCGGTAGCGCTGGGCGCGCTCTGCACATGGCTGATGGTTGGCCGCATTCTGCACCGGCCGATCCGCGATCTGATCGCGGGGATGCAGAGGATCTCCCACGGCGAACTCGACTACAGGATGCCAGTGGGGCGCACGGACGAATTCACGACCGTGGCCGAGTCCTTCAACGACATGACCACCAAGCTCGAGCTTCTGCTCCAGAGATTGCGCGAGACGCGGGATCACCTGGAGGGCATCGTCGAGAGTTCGGCGGACGTCATCATCACGGTTAACACTGCCGGTTTCATCCTGACCTTCAACACTGGCGCCGAGCTGGCGCTGGGCTATTCGAGAGATGAGATAACCGGTCAACGGATCGAGAAGCTCTTCGCCGACCCGCAGGAGCGCGCGGAGGTGGCGGCGCGCCTGAAGGGCTCGGACAATGTTCCTAACTTCGAAACGACCTTCCTGACCAAGGACGGCGAGGTGCGGAACATCATATTCTCCGTTTCACGCCTGCGCGAGTCGTACGGCTTCCCCATCGGCACTTTCGCCATCGGCAAGGACATCACGAACGAGAAGAATCTGCAGCACAAGTTGGTCCAATCAGAGAGATATGCGGCCATCGGCCAGTCGTTCACCGCTATCCAGCACGCGATGAAGAACATGCTGAACGCCCTGACCGGCGGTTCCTACATGGTCAAGGTGGGGATCAAGAAGAAGAACTGGGAGATGCTGGGCGACGGATGGGAGATGGTCGCCGAGGGTGTCGCGAATATCAAGGAGATGTCCAAGAACCTGCTGATGTATGTCAAGGACTGGGAGCCCGAGTTCGAGTCCGTGTCCGTCGGCGCGATCATCGAGAAGATCGACAGCGTGTTCGCCAAGACCGCGGCCGACAGCGGCGCGGCCTTTACAATCAACGTCCCGCCCGAGTTGCCGCGCGTGCGTTGTGATGCGAGCCTGATCCACTCGGCCATCATGGACATCGTCTCCAATGCTCTGGAAGCATGTCTGTCCAAGGAGTATGAAGACGGAGGCTCGGCGCGGATCGAGTTGACGGCGCGTCATGACAAGGCGTCGGAAAAGCTCGCCATCGAGATTCGAGACAACGGGCCGGGGATGACCGAGAACGTGAAAGCCCACATCTTCACGCCGTTCTTCAGTACCAAGAAGAAGAAGGGCACGGGGCTGGGCTTGTCACTCACATCGAGAATCGTTAGCCTACATAATGGCGCGATCGATGTCGCCTCCGAGCCCGGCCAAGGCTCGATTTTCCACATCCTGCTGCCGGTCGCCGGGCCTGAAGTGAGCAAGGAGAACCGTGATGGCGAAGAAAGTGCTGGTCATCGATGACGAT
>CAZUCH010000470.1:0-2692 GCA_964619045.1 uncultured Planctomycetales bacterium
ATTCGGTACACAGTACCAAGCCGACGCCTTCTACCCCGGCGACCTGGCCACGTTGAGCGATCCGTACATCCAGCGCGACTACCGGGCGGCCGTCGTGGACGTCTTCCCGTTCCAGTACAACCCGGTCAGCCGCACGTTGCGGGTCTACACTCGCCTGACGGTTGATGTGGTCTCAACGGGCGCCGGCCAGATCAACGTGCTGCACCGCAATCGCGCCGACCGCGGCCTGAGTCGCGCCTTCAACGACATCTACAAGAGCCACTTCATCAACTACGAGCCCCAGTTACGCTACGACCCGATCGACGAGGTCGGCGACATGCTCATCATCTGCTACGACGCCTGGATTCCGAACATGGCACCGTTCGCGGCCCACAAGAACGGGATCGGCATCGACACCACGATCGTCGGCGTCTCCACGATCGGCAACAACCCCACGGCGATCAAGAACCACATCCAGTCGGTATACGACTCCAGTGATCTGGCCTTCGTCCTGCTCGTTGGAGACGGGGCCCAGGTCGACACGCCGAGTGCCTCTGGAGGCTCCTCGGACCCGACGTACTCGAAGCTGGCCGGCACCGATGCCTATCCCGACATCATCGTCGGGCGGTTCTCGGCCGAGACCGCCGCACAAGTCGACACCCAGGTACAGCGGACAATCGAGTACGAGAACATGCCGGCCACCACGCAGGATTGGTTCTGGCGCGGCGTTGGAATCGCGTCGACGCAGGGTGCCGGCGTGGGCGACGAGGGCCAGGCTGACAACGTCCATATGGATGAAATCCGCGGCTGGCTTCTGGGCTTCGGCTACACGCTCGTCAATCAGATCTACGACCCCAGCGGAACGGCCGCGCAGGTCGCCGCCGCCGTCAACGACGGCCGCGGCATCATCAACTACACCGGTCACGGCAGCACGACGGCCTGGAGCACGACCGGCTTCTCGTCCTCAAACGTCAACGCCCTGGTCAACAACAACATGCTGCCGTTCATCTGCAGCGTGGCCTGTGTGAACGGCCAGTTCGATGGCTACACCTGCTTCGCCGAAGCTTGGCTACGGGCCACGAACGGCGGCGAGCCCACCGGCGCCATCGGCGCCTACATGTCCTCGATCAACCAATCCTGGGCTCCGCCGATGGAAGGCCAGGATGAGCTCAACCTGCTGCTGGTCGCCGAGGCCTATGCCAGCTACGGCGCCCTGTGCTTCGCAGGCTCGTGCTCGATGATGGACGACTACGGTTCCGGCGGCGTCAGCATGTTCGACACATGGCACATCTTCGGCGATCCGTCGGTGCGCATCATGGGCACCGTCGCGCCCCCGGAGGGCTTGGGAGTGAGTCCGTCTAGCGCTCTGAATGCCGAGGGACAGCAGGGTGGTCCGTTCACGCCCAGCAGCATTGACTATGTGCTCGAGAATTTTGACGCAACGCCGATCGACTACGAAGTCAGCGCGGACGCCGGCTGGGTAACCGTCACGAATGGCGCCGGCACCATCCCGGCGATGAGCACGGCCACCGTAACCGTCTCGATCAACGCCGCCGCCAACGCTCTGGGCAACGGTTCGCACGCCGCCACGGTCGAAATCATCAACACGACCGACCACGTGGGCGACACGACCCGCGCGGTCAATCTCACCATCGGCGTACCCACGCTCCAGTACGAATGGAACATGGACACCAACCCCGGCTGGTCCACGGAAGGCCAGTGGGCCTGGGGACAGCCGACCGGCCAGGGCGGCCAATACGAAGGCCCTGATCCGACCAGCGGCCACACCGGCCAGAACGTCTACGGCTACAACCTCAACGGTGACTACACCAACAACATGCCGGAGTACGACCTGACTTCAACCGCCATCGATTGCAGCGAGCTGACTGAAGTCGGTCTCAAGTTCTGGCGCTGGCTCGGCGTCGAGCAACCCAGCTACGACCACGCCTACCTGAAAGCCAGTAACGACGGCACCACGTGGACCGGCGTCTGGACCAACCCCACCATGGTCTACGACGGCGCATGGACCTTCCAGGAGTACGACCTGTCAGCCGTCGCTGACGGCCAGGAGACGGTCTACCTCCGCTGGACCATGGGTACCACCGATACCAGTTGGCTCTACTGCGGCTGGAATATCGACGACGTGGAGATCTGGGGCTTGGCACCGTCCAGCCCGCTAACGCCCGGCGACCTCGATTGCGACGGCGATGTCGATTTCGACGACATCGACGCATTCGTCCTGGCCCTCGGCGGGCAGGAAGCCTACGACGCAGCCCATCCAGGTTGCCACTGGCTCAACGCCGACTGCAATGGCGACGACCAGGTCGACTTCGATGACATCGACGCGTTCGTCGCCCTCATCGGCGGCTAATCGCAAACCGCGGGCTCTAGCCTGCCCAAGCGACAACCGGCAGCTCCGTCCGCTCTCGCGAGTGGACGGGGCTGCAGGTTTGTGGCCTGTTCCCACCCAGTGCTTTGACACCCATACACCCCCGTCCATACAATCCATGCACGTCCGGTGCGCTAGTGCGGTCGGCGGCCACCTGTGCCGATGCGCGAATCAGGGAGACTCGATGGCAGCGACGTTGGGAGAGCTTCGCGACGCGATCGCGCGGCATGGCATGAAGCCGGCGATTGACGGTGACGAGAACTGCCGCATTGGGCGGGTTGCCACTTTGGACGATGCGGTCGCCGGCGACATCTCGTTCCAGTC
>CAZUCH010000471.1:0-2689 GCA_964619045.1 uncultured Planctomycetales bacterium
GATCCGGTGGGTTTGTCACTGGATGATTACTACGTCGATCACAAGGAAACCCCGAAGCATTCCGATGGGAGTTACAACTTCGAATGCGTCGAGGCACTCGATATAAAACTTCTGAACGAACATTTCCTGAAGCTCGCGCATGGTGAGAAGGTCAAGATACCTTATTACTCCTTTCCCCTTGGAAAACGCGACCATTCCAGAACGAGGACAATGCAGCTCAGGAAGGATCAGATACTCGTGACGGAGGGGATCCACGGTTTGAACGAGGCGCTGACGCCGAATATTCCTCCCGAGAACAAGTTCAAGATATACGTCTCGGCGCTCACGCAGGTATGTCTCGATGACCACAATAGGATATTCACAACCGACACGAGGCTCTGCCGCAGGATAGTGCGCGATCGACTCTTCAGGGGAACCAAGGCGAACGAGACGATTGAGGGGTGGGCGAGCGTACGAGCCGGCGAGAACAAATATATCTTTCCGTTCCAGGAGGATGCCGATGTCATTTTCAATTCGGCGCTTCCCTATGAACACGCCCTGATGAAGCCATACGCGGAGAGGTTCCTCGCCGAGGTCTCGCGCGATCATCCGTCGTTCATGGAGGCATCTAGGCTGGTCCGCTTCTTCTCCTACTTCATACCAATTCTCGAGATGGAGGTTCCCGGCAACTCTATCATCCGGGAGTTCATCGGCAAGAGTGCATTCAAGTATAGATAGGTTCAAGTCTGATTGCAGGATTGGAACGGTGGAAGTAAGAAATCTGATGTCGGAAGTCTGATTAAAGGCGTATAACTTCTGACTTCAGACATCGGACATCATTTATTTGTGGAACTTTTTCATCTTCTTATGGGCTTCGATGACCTTGAAGGTGCCGCGAAGGCCATAGTCGAACGGCCTGAGGATTGGAATGTCGAGGGCCAGCATCTTCTGCAGTATAGGGTCGTCGGGAAATTCTTTTTTTATCTCCAGGGCGTATTCGAAGACGGTGAGAATCTCTCCGACGCAGTAGTTGCAGTAATCCTCCTCCGTATCCTTTTCTTCCGGAAGCTGATCACAACGATCCACGAGCATGGTGGCGAGCGCCTTGCAGAAGTTGTCGCCATCCTCGAGGTTGAGGCTGAGGAAGTGGTCGACGAGGAGGCGCCCGACTATGAGCCTCATGTCCCGTACCGCCTCGTTCAGCGTCTCTATCGGTTTTCCAAGCTGGCGTTGTGTAAGAAAGAAATCGAACATGGTGAGGAGGTTCTTGACCTCGGACTGAACCGGCTTGAGCGCAACGTGAGTTATGTTGGTATCGTTCATACCGCTAATGGTACCAAAGTGAAATGTTTAAGGAAATATAAAAGCTGGGGGTGGGGATAATGAAGCCCCAAGTTCCAAGTGCCAATGGAGCCTGTAAATCTTTTTGTGTAACTGCGGCTACTTGACTTCAAAACGATCACCATATTCGATAGCGAATCTGTTCATCGCAGGCTTCCAATCTCGTAGTGGCATCGTCCATTTCTTTGAAGCGTTTATAATCGCCAAGTAAACAATTTTCAAGGCCGATTGATCGGTTGGAAAGATTTTTCGATTACGGATGGCCTTGCGGATCACGCTGTTCAAGGACTCGATGGCATTCGTGGTGTAAAAGATTTTTCTGATCTCATCGGGATAATCGAACATCGTTATCAGGTTATCCCAATGGCGACGCCACGATTTCTCGATGTTGGGGTATTTTTCCGACCATGCTGCTGCAAAGGCATCGAGTGCTGTGGCAGCCTCTGCCACATTGCGTGATCGGTAAATCGCTTTCAAGTCCTTGGCCACCGCCTTCATGTCTTTTGCAGGCACGTACCGAAGCGAATTTCGCACCATATGCACGATACAGAGCTGCACCTTGGTTTTGGGGAAGGAAGCCGCGATAGCCTCGGGAAAGCCTGTCAGGCCATCGACACAGGCGATGAAAATATCCTGTACGCCACGCGTCTGAAGATCCGTGAGGATGCTCAACCAAAACTTGGCCCCCTCATTCTCAGCTATCCAGAGTCCTAAGAGATCCTTGTGCCCATCTTCCGTGATCCCTAAAGCCAGAAATATTGCTTTGTTAATGACCCGCTTATCCTGATGCACCTTGACCACCAAACAGTCCAAAAAAACGACGGGATAGACCGAATCCAGGGGGCGACTCTGCCACGCCCTGACCTCATCGATCACGGCGTCCGTCACATTGGAAATAACGGAGTGTGAGATCTCCGCGTTATACAGATCTTTGAGCGTTTCCTGCACATCACGGGTGGTCATCCCGCGTGAGTACAGGGCGAGAATCTGATCTTCAAAACCCTCGATGCGGGTTTTCCCTTTAGGCACTATCTGGGGGCTGAAGCTCGCTGCGCGGTCGCGAGGCACCTCAATCCCGATCTCACCATGGTCACCCTTGAGGGTCTTCTTGCTCTTCCCATTGCGGGTGTTTTCCTTGCGCTGCTGGGCCTTCTCGTGACGCTCATAGCCCAAATGATCGTCTAGTTCGGCATTCAACGCTGACTCCAAGACCACTTTCATCAAGCCTCGGGTCATTTCCTTCAAATCTGTCTGGGTTTTGATTTTCTTGGCCAGTTCCTTGCCAATTTCTTCGATGTTCATCTGCTCTCCCTTCGGTGAATACACCGTATTCAAGGTTAAGCAGTTACACAATTTATTTTACAGGCTC
>CAZUCH010000472.1:0-2685 GCA_964619045.1 uncultured Planctomycetales bacterium
GGACGGCCCGCCTCCTCGTGCCGCGCGTGCTTGAGCTGCTCGATCGAGCGGATATCAGACCTCCCGGAACGCCCCCAAATCCCCGGTAGATTTTGGACAGTCCGCAGGCAGGCCATCCCTTAGACCGGCGCATCGCCCACCTCGATGCGCAGCCACTTGCCGCCGGGGATCCGTGCGCCGAGACCGGTGAGCTTGCGGCACAGTTGCTCCTGGGCATAGCGGCGGGTCGGTTGCTGGAGCGGCTCCAGGCGCACCACCACCCATTGCGCATCGCTGCGGATCCAGCCGTGACAGTGGAGGATCGCGTACAGCAGGTCCACCCGATCGCTGTCTTTCGCGTAGCTGTCTTCCAGCCAGTCGATGAGCTGGCGGCGCGCATTCCAGACCGAGGCGGTGACGAAGTCGAACAGCTTTTTCCCTTCGTTGTCGATCACCTGGAAGGAGCGGTAATCGGCCAGTCCGGACACCTCCACACGCTCGGGCAGAGCGGCCTTTTCGGCGGCGAGCCGCTGCTGCTCGGCCTCCTCGGCGGCCATGCTCTCGCTCAGGCGCCGATGCCGGCTGTTGGCCCGTTCGCTGCCGTCGCGGTTGAAGCTCGGGCGGGTCTTGGCGTGTTGTTTGTAGAGTTTGACCAGGCGCCCCTTGAGGGCCGAGAGCTGTTGCGCGAGGGCCTTGATCTGGGGGTTGGCGATGTCCTGTTTCTCGCTCTCGCTCACCCCGAAGCCCGGGTGGTAGTGGTAGGGGTGACGCGCTTGGAGGTGCTTGAAGGTGTTCTCCGAGGCGCCCCAGCGGCTGAGCATGCCGGTGGCCACTTCCTCCGGGGACAGGCCGAGCCCGCCGTCCCAGCACAAGACGCCGGCACGGTGGTGGGTGCGCAGGTTCCACAGCACCACCCGGCGCAGGTCGAAGCGCTGCTCGGGCCCTGTCTCGGGCCGGTAGGTACAGGCCTTGGTCTGTTCCAGCAGGCGATAGTTGGTGCCGTTGAGGTGCAGGCGGTGGGTGAACGCCTCCGCCTCCAGGGCCGCCAGGCGCTGTGCGTCGGCGTTCTTCTCCCAGGTGATGAACGGCGTCCCGGCACTCACCAGTGCGGAGAAAAACCCCAGCCCATCGCCCTCGCGGTCGAACACATGCACCGGTGGGGGCGTCAACTGCTGTTCCCGCGCGTAGGCGCCGAGCCACAGGATGCGCTCACGCAGATCCCCCTTGCCCTCCTGGATCTCGAACTGGAGGATGCGCCCACGCTCGTCGCAGGTCACCAGATTGGTCTGTCCGGGCGTGGGCATGCGCCGCTGCGTGTGGTAGGCGGCGTGCACCTTCTGCCCCCCGGTGTAGGGCAGCAGGTGGCCATCGGTAAACCACAGCCGGGCACCGACCCGGCCGTCGCGGATCTGATCGGCGAAAAAACCCTCCAGCAGCGCCCCGGCCCGTTGCCGGGCGGCGGCCTCATGGAACCAGCCCCAGAGGGTCCGCAGCGCGGGCAATCGCCCGAGCCCCAGGGGACGGCCCGCCTCCTCGTGCCGCGCGTGCTTGAGCTGCTCGATCGAGCGGATATTGCGCACCGCCATGAGGACGAACACCATAAACAGCCGCCAGCCGTTGCCGAACAGCGGCATCACCCGGTGCAGCCATTGCCATTGACCCACCAGCACCAGCAGGATCGGGAAGATGCCCGCATAGCGGCTCGCCTCCCAGTCATGGCACGGCCCATAGGGCAGCTCCAGCGGCTCGCACGGTGGCGCCGCCTCCGCCTCGGCCAGCGCATCGCCAACCGCAGGGCGCGCCTCCAGCGCCGCAGCGAGGGGGACTTCCTCCAGCGTGCACAGCGCCGCCTCACCGTCCCAGGCCAACTCCCCCTGTTCCGCCTTAGGCTCTGAGGCGCGGCGGGCACGCCGCTGCGCCTCCAGCTCGCGCGCTTTCGAGCCCGCACGACGCTTGTCCACGTGCAGCCGCCGCTGCAACTCCCGGCTGCGGCTGTCGCTCGCCCGGTAGCCATGCAGCAGCCCTTCCACACCGAAGGCCACATAGCTCTCCCGGTAGTTGTGCAGGGTCTGGCGACTGAGCCTCAGTGCCTCGGCCAGACGCACCTGGTTGACCCCCTTCTGCATCAGCTCCACCACCAGGATGCGACGCTCCGCCTTGTCGCGCAGGTTCACCTGCTTGCTGAATCGACCCTGGTGGTAGACCTGGCCCAACCCGCGGGGGCCGTGCGGGAGGTGCAGTGCATAACCCTTGCCCAGCTCGAAGCGTCCCTTCGGCTGCGTCTCCTGCCCATCGAACAACGTGCTCTGTGTCACCGCTGTGCCTCGCCGATCCTGCCCTAACCGCACCGCAGACATTATCGCTGCATCTTTATGCAATCACTCCTATTTTTACTTGATCCATAGCATGATAGACGGATTATTGTCCAATCACTGTAATCTGAAGCGCTCGGGGCAAGTGTCCAAGAAACGTCGATTACATCGACAATTCAGGCGCTTGGCGGCGGAAAAAAAGGGGGGCGCGGGAGGTCTGAAATAGGTGATTTGCGCAGGATATTTGGCTGTAGTTTTCGTTGTAACGTAGGGCGCATAGTGGGCTATGTAACCGGAGTTACAGCGGAAACTACAGTCAAAGAGACAAGCAAGGTGCGTATTTTAATCTTTGCCAAGTCCCTTACACCAATGCCGCCGAGGCGCGTGATGGCTG
>CAZUCH010000473.1:0-2644 GCA_964619045.1 uncultured Planctomycetales bacterium
AAATAAAAGAAGGGGAAGCGAATGTCAGACACTACATCCGCACAATCGGAAGATCAAAAGAAGAGCGAGCCTAGAGAGATCCACCACGACGAATGGCTGGCCGAGCTTGACCGCATCGCAAAGCTGGCACAGGAGACCGAGGACGGCTGGGCCTCTGTGCGCGAGCTGATCAAGGCGGCAGGCGGCGACGTCTACTCCGAGTCAGAAAAGCGGCGGATGCTTATCAAGATGCACCGCGCCGTTGACGCTGGCAAGATGGAGTGCAGGTCCGGCAAGCGTAAGCGGATTGACGGGCTGATGTCGCCGGTTCCGGTCTATCGGTGGATCGGGCGATGATCGACCGGCGCGGGATGTACGACCGGCCTAAGTGCAGGCTTGTTGAGGTGCATTGGATCGACGCGATTGCCAGATCGGGCGACACGAAAGAGCTTACCTTCGACGAGGCTCCCCGCTGGTCGGTGGGCTACATCGCCGAGATAACCGACAAGCGCATAGTGATATCCCAAAGCGTCGACGACGACCCGCTGACGATTCCTCGGGAGATGGTGATCGAGATCAAGCGCCTCAAGCTGACGACGAAATACAAGCCTTGGTAGTCAGGCGAATGCCTGACGGTGAAGCCCTCGGATTTCTCCCACAAGTTGCCGGGGGCTTTCGCTTACCCGCATATTTCACCTTCACGCGGGTAGAAGTGCTGCTATTTTACCAACTCCCACTTTTGTAAATTCCCAAACTCTCTTGTAAATTCCCAACAAGTATGCTATAGGGTCAATCCTACGATGTAAACCGGAGGTTGACACTATGGGCAAACGAGTTGACGCACTGAAGCAGGCGCTGAAGGTCGTGAAGTTCGCAGACGGCGTAAAGTCTGTGCAGTTGCACGTTTTCACGCTCAGGACAGACGATCAATTCCCTAGCGGCGTTTTCATATCGGAGAACACCGGCAACGGGATATTCAGCATCCGAGGCTTCAAGGACGGCATATTCCAGCTTGCGGGTATGGCGTTCGATGCTATGAAGTTCACGCAAGACAAAGCAGGCGGCGAACTTAGCAAGCTACTCTCTGCGCTTCCTGCGCTCGATGTGTCCACGATGACACTAGAGGATGGGCGACAACCTGAGGTTGTCATCACCAAAAACTTTACACCGCGATTCTACACCGATGGGGATCAGCAATTCGTCGACATGCTCAACGTCCAGTTCATCTCGAACGGGATCTGGCAGAGCAGACAGGGCGATAAGTCGTTCCTAGAAGAGAACCTTGACCGGATGGCGGAGAACCATAAGACGCTGTTCAACAAGGTATCGACTCACTTCAGCAAGGAACACGAGCAGGCTGGGCCGCGCTTTGGGATACCTACCAACCTCAGGCGCGTCGGCATGGACATGTTTACAGACATTATCCGCGTCCCGCTTGAGTTCTACCGGCAGATCGAAGCAGGCGAGTGGCCTCGGGTGTCTGCCGAGATCGTGCCCACCTGGGAAGATGCAAGCACCGGAGATGTATACAAAGACGTGTTCCGAGGCCTGACCGTGTTGGGCGTCAAGGAACCGGCTGCAACCTCAGTTCCGCCGCTGATCTCGTTCGAGTTAGTGGATCAAGATAGAGAGTTCATAACCGCGCTGGCTTCGGGTTGTAAAACCGAGACGGTAGAGTTTGCCAGCGGTAAACCCAAAACGAAGGAGACTCCAGAAATGGAAAAGACCGCTGAAGAAATTCGGGCGGAACTTGACATCGAGCTGGAAGCCGAGCGCGAGAAGCATCGCACTGAGATGCACGCCGAACGGGTCCAGATGAAGGTCGAGACGCTGCTCGAAGCGCAGAAGATCGCGCCGGGAGAGGTTGACGGGCTGACCAAAGACCTCGTGGAGATGGGATCTGGTGCAGGCTACGAGTTTGCGATCAAGCAGCTCGACGCGAAGCCCAAGATCGAAGTTAAAACCGAGCTAACCAAGGGGGGTGATCCAGTGCCGCCGAAGGAAGATGACAAGCGCAGTCCTGACGAGATCCTACTCGCCAAGGCTAACGACCGCGCCTCGAAAATGGACCAGTCGATCCCGTGGCGTGATCGGTTTGAGGAAGCGATGATCTCGCTCGAACGCGATCCGAATGAGAGCGAGCTTGTGGAGATGGATCGCAAGTCATACGTCGGTGATGTACCCAAAGACGTACTGAGAGGAGCGTAATCATGGCACTGAAAAGAGTTGCTACTCTACACGTAGTCCCCGCCGGTCCCGGCCGAATCGCTGAAGCGGCTATTACCGCTGGCGACGCGCTGAAGGTCGGATCTACCGCTGCTTATTACGACGTAGCTACGACATATCAGGACTGCATCGCCGTGGCGATTGCTGACTGTGATGCCGGTGATCCGGTTGAGGCTGCTGGGCCTGGTTCGGTCATGCAGCTTCGGGCTGGTTCGGCTGTTGTCGATAGTGATCCGCTTGTCGCCACGACCGACGGCGAGTGGATTCCGCAGACTACGGACGCTGTGTTCTACAATGCCCGTGCAGTGTCGGCGGCTTCTGCTGCAAACGTATACTTCTGGGCGCAGATCTATCCGTCGTGTTCAACTGGCGCAAACATTTCGTTGCTGACCACTGGGGCTTAACAAGAGGAGGAAGGTAAATGGCTTCTGCACAATCA
>CAZUCH010000474.1:0-2634 GCA_964619045.1 uncultured Planctomycetales bacterium
CTAAATCAATACAAGTACGGGTTTGACTATGATCCGTACCGGAATTGGACATAAGGGTTTTTAAGCACATTTTGTTCCTAAAATTATGCTCAATAAGTGATTTTTGACCCGATTCTTGTGATAACAATGAGGTGGTAGCTGCAAAAACGACGCGAGATCCAGAGAAAAAGGTGTTGTTGAACTAAGCGCTACGCGCAGGAAAGCAAACGAAAGCTTGGCCCCCCTTTATTTCTAACCTTCTAACCGATTATATTTCTTAGAAATCCATATTTCTAGGAGGTATAGTCATGACTCAATTACGACAACGCATGTTAGCAGACATGCAATTACGTGGACTGGCTGAGAAGACACAGCAGTCCTATGCAAATGCCGTATGCCAACTGGCAAACTATTACGGCAAATCCCCAGATCAGGTAACAGAAGAAGAACTACGCGATTACTTTCTCTATTTGAAAAACGAGAAAAAGGCGTCGCGCAGTGCCTGTACAGTTGCCTTGTGCGGCATCAAGTTTTTCTTCGAACAAACATTGCAACGCCAGTGGAAAGTATTCGATTTAGTCAGACCGCCTAAGAGCAAGAAACTGCCTGCCGTCCTCAGCCGGGAAGAGGTGCGGCGCGTGCTGGGCAGTGTACATCGGTCTCATTATCGGATTTGCCTGACCACGATTTACGCCTGTGGACTACGGCTGCAAGAAGCGTTACGGTTGGAGGTGCGCGATGTAGACGGTGACCGGGAGTTGCTGCACATTCGCCAGCCCAAAGGGTGGCGAGACCGCTACGTGCCGCTGCCCCAAACGACCTTGACCTTGTTACGACAACAGTGGGCAACCCATCGACATCCCACCCTGTTATTCCCCGCGCGCACACAGCAGCAAGCCACCCAATCCATGTCGGCAAGTGGTGTGCAAAGAGCATTCAAAGCCGCCTGTGCTGACAGCGGTATCTCGAAACCAGCAACCGTGCACACGCTGCGTCATTCCTGGGCCACCCATCTGTTGGAAGCCGGTGTCAATCTGCGTCTCATCCAGCTTTGGCTCGGACACAAGTCACTGCAAACGACAGCGATTTACACGCATCTGACCCGCAATGCTGAAACACTGGCTGGCGAGAAGATTAACCGCCTCATGGCCGACTTAGCAGATGAGCCTGTCGATGTGCCATGGTGACCCTGGCTGATATTTTCCGGCAGTTTGGGTTAGCTTACTGTGACCAATTCGGTCACAATCTCCTCTACAGCCACCAGCAAGCAATGCAAGCCATTATGCAGTGTCGTACCGCTGCGTTGGGTGGCCATGTTTACACGTGCGTGGCCTGCAACCATACCGAATACCACTACCATTCCTGCCGCAATCGTCACTGTCCCCAATGTCAGGGAGATAAGGCGTATCAATGGCTAGCGCGACAACAAAAAATGTTGCTGCCTGTGCCGCATTTTTTGCTAACCTTTACGCTGCCTGCGGCGTTACGTCCATTTGCACGCAGTCATCAAAAGCTCATTTACAATCTGCTCTTTCGCACCTCGTCGGCAGCCACACAGCAGTTGGCGCACAACCCACGTTGGCTGGGTGGTGACATTGGTATGGTAGGTGTGTTGCACACTTGCGGTCGCAATTTAGCGTTTCATCCCCACGTTCACTATCTTGTTCCCGCTGGTGCTTGGGATGGACTGGTGTGGCGTTACGGCCGTTCTCCTCGTTTCTTTCTCCCCGTCCGTGCCCTCTCCCGGCTTTTTCGCGCCAAGTTTCGGGATGCTCTCAAACAAACTGACTTGTTTGAGACTATCCCGACTTCCATTTGGTCGCAGGATTGGGTGGTTCATTGCCAACCGGTGGGGCGGGGACTGCGTGCGCTGCGCTATCTGGCCCCTTATATCTTTCGCGTGGCCATCTCGAATAATCGCCTGGTGGCTGTCACTGATGATGCCGTGACCTTTCGCTATCGGTCCTCTGGCTCTCGTGCGTGGCGTTTGTGTTCATTGTCACCGTTTGCGTTCATCCATCGCTTCTTGCAGCATGTCCTCCCCAAAGGGTTTGTCAAGGTGCGGTATTATGGCTTCTTTAGCCCTGGTCAGCGCCAACTGTTGCACCAGATTGCGTCTTGGTTTACACCCCCTCAATCCATCCCTCCTCCATCTGAGCCATTAGCAGAAATGGCGCAACCGACCGCTCCCGGTGTACTGCTATCCTGTCCGCGCTGCGGTCAACCCTTGCAGCTAACACAGCTACTGAAGCCAGCCAAACGCCGCTGGCAACCTCCTTAACCTGCCTTTTTGGGCTGAATATTTGCTTGACAGCTTGCTTTTTTGGAGCACGCTTGTTTGGGGTTGCTTACCGTTTGTGCTGCCCTGTTTTTGGTAACAATTGGCTCGTTTTTTGATTGACCTTTCCTCTGCATACCTGTTACAATCGCGGCAAATTCGTGACTGGCGGCGATTGTGCAAACCGATTCTAATAGATCAAATTCCATATAGGTACGTTGCTCCGGTCCGGCTTAGTCCAACACGGTTTATGCGGCGGCTTACGCTCTGGTTTTTGAAAGTTTGTTCTTGATCGCGCCGCATGAATCCTAAATCGTTAGCTATAACAATCTGAATGAGTTACCCAAGTGGCTAAGGAAACTGACGAATCTGCAAAC
>CAZUCH010000475.1:0-2630 GCA_964619045.1 uncultured Planctomycetales bacterium
CTGCAACGAACCCGACATACGAGCGGCGGCCGTCGACGTCGCGCGCGGGATGTGGCAGAGAATGGCAGAGATCGAGTAGCCGGTCGCCGACGTCACCCAAACAGGTACCAAAGCCCTCCGGCTATCGTTAGAAACCAACCCAGCAGATTGAAGATTCCAAATGCTCGGACCTTGGACATTGCCACTTGCGAATCGGGCCTGATGTTCTTGGTTGCGCATATGACAGCCCATGCCCGAATTGACACCTGCGCAACGACAACCAGAGCCACACCTATGAAGAACACGGCCGCTGCACTCATAATGCTCCCTTTCGCTCGCCGCGCATGGCGACGCAAGAGCCCGTCGGCATGGCACTCAATCCTCTCAGAAATTCCCGGAGTGGGGACCCAGATACCCGTAGTGGCGCAGATACAATAAGGTACCGAGCATCCCCAGAATCAAACCGACGATCCCCATCCATCGGTGCTTCTGGCGTTCGAGCTTGAATGTGCCAATCCCAATAGCGCTGAAGACTACCCCGAGAATCGGGAATATGCCAATGTCATTGAGGACGAAACCCACGATTCCGAGCACGAATCCGGTGACGCACATCCCATTATTGGTTCTATTGCCTTCGTCGACTGGCGACATTAGCACCTTCGTTTCTGGCTTGTCGCCCAAGACTATAACATTGTCCCGATTATCCACCAACTCACTGGGCGTAGTGTATTACGCGAGCGTCGGGGGTTCAACGGCGAGATGGGCGTGCGAAGGTAGGTTCGTGACACAATCGGCGGCGCCTTTGGCGCCAGTGATTCGATGAACCTGCCCCGAATGGGGCACAGGCACGTAGCCGCGGGTGGAGCGCAGCGCAACCCGTGGATGCGGTGCGTTTTCACATAGTCTTCGCCCTGAAAGGGGCGTAGGCACTTCGCGTCTACTGCCTGTCGGCATGGCGACGCGAAAAGCCGTCGCCATGGCACCCGGCACAGGCTCGGCGGCCCCAACGTCCCGCCTTGTGTCCCCAGCTACGCAGTTCGGCGCGCATCATGGGTATCTCGCCATTGAGGAGTGAGGGTTGAGGATCGAGGATTGAGTCGTAGCCGGAGAGTGCGCGTTGACGCATCAGCAGGGACGGAAACACGCTCGCCCTGAAGCTAGCCGGTCACATTGCCGCTACGCTCCGTGACGCCCAGACCAGGCTCGTCCGACATACCGATGATGCCGCCGGACCGCGTCAGCCCTTCGAACGGGTCTTCGGCCAACAGCAGATGACCGTCCAGGTCGGCGTGATCGACCAGTGAGGCGATGGTCAGGGCCGGGGCGATCGCCAGGCCGCTGCAGACGAAACACCCGAGCATGATCTGCATGTCGCAGGCCCGGGCCAGCGTGACCATGCGCAGAGCTTCGCGAATGCCGCCGCACTTGGTGAACTTGATGTTCACGCCGTCGACGTAGCCGTGCAGTCGCAGAACATCGGCCGGCCGCTCGCAGCTCTCGTCGGCGAATATCGGGGCCACGTTCAGCTTGCGCAGCTCGGCCATGTGCCGCCAATCTTCCACCGCCAGCGGCTGCTCGATCAGCGTGGGCCGATAGCGAGCCAGGTCTTGAATCCGCTCGACCGCTTCATCAGCCGACCAGGCCGTGTTGGCGTCGAGATACAGCGGGCCGTCGAAAGACTCGCGGATGAACGCCAGGTTCTCGTCATCGTCCGCCGTGCCGACCTTGATCTTGAGCGCGTCGAAGCCGGCCTCCAGGGCCTCGCGGACCTTGACGCGAATCAGCTCGGGCTCGGCGATGCCGATCGTGAACGTTGTCCGGATGCTCGGCCGCGCCAATCCCAGCAGTTTCCAGACCGGCAGGCCGAGTTTCTTGCCACACCAGTCGTGCAGCGCGCTGTCAATGGCGGCGATGGCGGCCCGCTGCCCGTCGTAACTCGCGATCAGCCGATCGAGAATGGGCTCGATGGCAAACGGATCGTTGCCCAAATGCTCCCGGGCACCGTCCAGGGCCGCTTCGGAGGCCTCCAACGATTGACCGTACAGAGCGGTGGGGACGACCTCGCCCAGGCCGGTAACGCCCTCGTGCTCGATGGCGACGATTATGACGTCCTTTTCGTCGACGGCACGTTGTGAGGTGGCGAAGCGATGCCGGGGTCGGATTGCGATACGACGGTGTGTCAGTTTCATGGTTGCCAGTTCCCGAGAATGTCACTCTCACCATTGGCCATGATATCATTCAGAGCGGAGACGCTGACGACGGCGTGGCGATCGACAAAGACCCGTTGACGGTTTGGTTGTCGCGAGCCGCTGCGTTCGAGCAAGTGGGCCTCGCTGATGTAACGCTCCAGCGTGGCGTGTCCGTCGGCCCGGTTGTGTACGTCGGCGTCGGTCAGCCAATAACCGCGATCGTCATACGCCGCCAGCCGCCCGATGAAGACCAGCGGGCCTTGCGTGTCGAGTACGACCTGCTGCCCCAGGAAGTCGTCGAAAGTCGGTTGGTCTGTCCGTTGCCCGTCGCTCATGGCCATATACTACTGACAATGTGGCACCGCCGTCTCGGCGGTGAGAAGAAAAGTGTGGCACCGCCGTCTCGGCGGTGGAACCATAGGCGAGAAGCCTGTGCCACATGTGCAGTGCCCCCGAGAAGCA
>CAZUCH010000476.1:0-2627 GCA_964619045.1 uncultured Planctomycetales bacterium
GGCGCCCGTGATCACCAATTGGACCTGGCCGGTTCGCATGAGACTGGCGGCGGCACCGTCGCACAAGACGGTCACGTCGATGCCGACCGCGCCCAGCTCGAAAGCCGTCAGTCGGGCACCCTGAAGCAGCGGCCGCGTCTCGTCGGCATAGACCTTGAACCGCCGGCCGCGCTCGTGGGCCACGTACATCGGCGACAACGCGGTGCCGTAAGCCACGGTGGCCAAAGCGCCGGCGTTGCAGTGCGTAAGCACCCCGCCGCCCTCGGGGATCAGGTCGGCACCCGCCAAGCCGATCCGGCGGCAGGTGTCGGCATCCTCCTGGGCCATAACGTGGGCCTCGGCGAGCAGAGCCGCCCACTGAGTGCCGGCATCACGCCCGGGGTCATTGTCCACGACGGCGCACATCCGGCCAACGGCCCAGGCTAGATTGACCGCAGTCGGGCGGCAACTGCACAGATATTCGCCGACCGAGTGGACCTTCGTGACGAACTCGCCAGGCGGCAGATCGCGAAACGGACGCGTGCCCAGGCACAGGCCGTAAGCCGCCGCGACGCCGATGGCCGGAGCGCCGCGGACGCACAGCACGCGAATGGCGTCCCAGACGTGCTCGACGGTGGTACATTCGCGGTTCTCAACTCGGGCCGGCAGCAGGGTCTGATCAACCAGGCGGAGCAGCCCGCCACTGCCGCCTACCCATTCGAGCGTGGCCGGCAGCGTCCCGAGGGACTGGCGGTCGATTTGTGGATCGGGGATATCCGGCGTCGTGTTCATGGTCGCATTCATGCCGGCATTCATACCGGATCGAGCGTGGTTGTGGAACCATTGGCCGGCGCGGGGGCGTCGATTTGGCCGCCGGCGAGGTTTGCGACACATCGCGGGCGCGGTACGCTGCCACACATGAATACTCGGGCGATACTCGCAATTGGCTTGTTACCGTGGGCGGCTCTGAACGGCTGCCAGGGGCTCGGCGGGGAGCAGCGCAGCGCCCTGATCGAGGGCGAGCGGGCATTCCATAGCCGCCGATACGCGGCGGCCGACGAGCGACTCTCGCTGTTCCTCGATCAGTGCCAGGAGCGGCCCGAGCTGTCGCGGGCACTGTATGTGCGAGGCATGGCGCGGGCCATGCTGGGGCAACGTGCACAAGCTTACGCCGACCTGCGGCGCGCGGCGCAGTCGCCGAGCCGTGACCAGCGGTTCGATTGGCAGCCGGAGGCGATGCTGGGCATCCTGCACTTTGAGGACGAGCAGTGGGACGACTCCGCTCGCCGGCTGAAGCTGGCGACCGATCGCATGCCCAGCGTGGCACCCAAGGACGCTCTGCTGTATCGGCTGGGGCTGTGCTACGAGCGTCAAGGGCACTGGGCGGCCGCCCTGACGCCGTACCGGCAGATTCTGGAGTTGTTTCCGAGCGGGGTCTACTCCGAACAGGCGACACGCCGTCTGCAGTTGCGGGCGGATCACTACTCGGTGCAGTGCGGCGTCTTCTCGAGCCGGGAGAACGCCGAGCAAGTCGCGAACCAGTTGCGGCGCGAAGGGCTCAGCCCGCTAATCCGCACCGAGCAACGCGGACAGGCCACCTACCACATCGTGGGCGAAGGCCGCTACGGAGCCTACCAAGACGCATGCAACGCGTTGGCCCGGATTCGCGGTTACGTCCCCCAGGCCGTGCTGTGGCCGTAGACCTGAGGAGCCGCGCAGCCTGAAGCCTGCGGCTCTTCGCTGCTTGTCGCAGTCAGCATGTTCGTGAAACGGCGCACCAGGGCTCCGCTCATGGCGCACCTAAGACGATTGCCACCCAGGAGATGGCTATGACGCGAGATGAAGCTTGGCAGCTACTGGGCGAATACACCGAAAGCGACTCGTTGCGCAAGCACGGGCTGGCCGTCGAGGCCGCCATGGTGCACTACGCGCGGCATTTCGGCGAAGATGAACAGACTTGGTCGCTAGTTGGCCTGTTGCACGACTTCGACTACGAACGCTGGCCAACCGTGCCCGAGCACACCCGCGAGGGGGCACGCGTGCTGCGCGAGCACGGCGTCGATGAGGAAATCATCGGGGCCATCATGTCGCACGTGCCCTGGAACCTGGACGACTTCCCGCGCGATCGCCCGATTCGCAAGGCCCTCTTCGCGGTGGACGAGCTGTGCGGCTTCCTCGTGGCCTGCGCCCTGGTGCGGCCAACCAAGCTGGAGGGGCTCAAACCAAAGAGCGTGAAGAAGAAGCTGAAGACGGCCTCGTTTGCGGCAGCCGTCTCGCGAGACGATATCGCGGTCGGCCCGGAGTTGGTCGGCTTGCCGCTCGACGATCACATCAGCCACTGTATTGTGGCGCTACAGGCGGCCGTCGAACCACTGGGCTTGGTCTAGAGCGGTTTCGGTCTTGACGTAGCGTCCGACCCCCGTGTCGGACGTAGAATGGTCGGAGAGCCTACGGCCGACAGGGGCGTCGGCAGCTACATGATTTCTGAGACTGCGCTAGGCCTGGCAAGGGCCGATAATCGGTAGCCCCAATAGCAGTCAGCAACCGTTAGGCTGATTGCGAATAAGTGGCGACCCACTGCGTCTTCTACTCTGGACATGCGGATGCACACGGAACCAGAACTCCGCGGCCGACTGACGGCCAGCGAG
>CAZUCH010000477.1:0-2622 GCA_964619045.1 uncultured Planctomycetales bacterium
ATTCTGCTGGAACCGCCGGCGAGGTCAAGAAACTCTTCCTGACACCTTTTCTGCCTGCCTGACACCTTCATCGCCGCAACGAGATGGCCGGAAACACACCGCAGGGGATGATCACGCGTTGCCTTGCAGATCGCCGTCCGCCTTCTCACTGATGACAGGAAGAGTTCCGCGAATCGACCGCACGTGGATGTCACGTTGTGGGAACGCGATTTCGATGCCCGCCTTGCGGAACTCCTGATCGATCGCATTGGTGATCTCGTCGAGTACCGACAGGTAGTGGTCGGGCGTGCCAATGTACACTCGGGCTTCGAAGTCCAACGAACTGTCGCCGAAACCCTTGAACAAGATGCGGGGCGCCGGATCCGCCAATACGTTGGGATGCTCGTGCGCGACACGCGTCAGCACCTCGCGCGCCAGCTGCGTGTCCGAGCCGTAGGCGATTCCGACCGGCACAGTGATCCGAAGTATGGAATCCGACAGCGTCCAGTTTACGACGTTTCCCGTGATGAACTCCTTGTTCGGAATGATCAACTCCTTACGGTCCCACCCGACGATGGTCGTCGCCCGTGTACGGATACGTGCGACCGTCCCGCTAATGTCTCCCACAGTCACCGTATCCCCAATGCGAATGGGACGTTCGAACAGGATCATCAAGCCCGACACGAGATTCGCGAATATTTCCTGCAAGCCAAAGCCCAGGCCGACAGTCATCGCGGCAATCAGCCACTGCACCTTGGACCAACCGACACCAATCTGAGTGAAGGCGACGATCACACCCACCACCGTAATGGCGTACCGCGTAATCGCCGTAGCCGCGAACCGACCACCTGCGTCCATTGGAAGCCGCTGCAGAATAGTGATCTCCAGGAGCCCCGGGATGTTCTTGACGGCCACTACGGTGATCAGAGCCACAAGGCCAGCGAGCCCGAGGTTGGCCAGCGTGATTGGAATCGTCTTGGTGTACTCGTTCACCTGGGTGCCACCGTCCGCTGTGGGGACGGTCTCTGACACTTGCTGCGTGATGTTCCAGAGTGGCGGAAGCTCTCGCAGAATGCCGAGAGCGGGCAGGGCATCGGCCCAGATTCCCCAGATCCCCAGGAAGCCAACGACAACCAACGCGGTTCTCACCAACTGAAGCGTCTGCTGGCTAATCGCAGCCATGTCGAGCCTGTCATCCATCACGGTGACGACTTCAGGCTCCACGGGCGCGGCGGCACTGTCCTCCTGCTGCTGTCGCCGCAGCACCACCCGCTCGCGGGCTTCGGCCAGCGCCCGCTGGCGAGTCTGGTGGAGGAGCCAGCGCTTCACCAACGCGCGCAGCACGACCAACCCTAGGAGTAACCAGACGGTTTCGATAAAACGCGCGCCGAGATAGAGTGACGTGTAGTAGTATCCCGTAACCGCTGCAATCACGAGGGCGACTGGCAGGGCCAGCGCGATCAGATACCAGATGTGTCGCACTCGGTATAGCCAGCTTCCCGGCTGCCGCTGCAGCACGGGGCCGAGGATGGACCCCGCCGGCCGCAACACGCGCTGCACGAACAATGCGATCGCCAGGAACGCGACGATAAACGCGAGCCGCCCCAGCGAGCCCTTCGCGGTATCGATCGTCTGCGCTTCCATGCTGGCGAAGACAAAAAACGTGGGCACCAGCACGGCGGTCAGCCAGGCGATATGTCGCTTCAAAAGAGTCAATGACCGCGCATTCCAGCGGAAGTGCTTCTCAGCCAGTCCGTTGCGTCGTGCCAATTGCCGCAACGCTTGCAGCGTGAGCACGATCAAGGCGGTTGCACTGAGGCCACCTGCAACCGCCTTCGAGAAGTCAGTTGCATCGTACGGCGATGCGATAACCCATCCGGCGAACCAGAGCGTCGCCGGCCAGCGCACCGTCAGGCCGGCAGTCGCGAACAGTACGCCGATGGTTCGTCCCATGCTGTCCTTGGACGGCTTGGTCACTGTTTCGCCGGCTTCACGCACCAGGCGCACCAGCCGCGGTGATGCCAGCCAGAGCACGATGAGCACCACCAGTCCGGCCACTGTCGGTCCGGCGTTAGCACGAAATGTCCCGCCGACCGACCTGAGGATGTCCCCCCAACTCGCTGGGGCCAGCAGCCACGCGAGTGCCTCCTGCCCGTGTCCGATGTGCGCCACTTCCGGCAGCACGCCGCTCTTGATCCAGAGGATTTTCTCGCCAACGTACTCCTCAAAACGCTCGATCGTCTCGACCAGGTCACGCTCCTTACTGTCGAGGTCGACCAGTTTGTCGAAGAGTTGGTCGTGGTCCTTCAGCAGGCTATCCGTGTCGGTGCGAAGGGTGACGATGGCCTCTTCCGCGGCCTGGCGGATCATCGTTCGCTGTTCTTCGCTCGCGCTGCCGTCAACCAATGCCATGATGTCGGCGACGATCGTGCCCACGTTCAACAGTTCGCCGCGCCGATCCTCGAGCTCCATAATCGCAAGCTGGGTGGCGTTGATTCTGTCCTTCCCCCGACGAAGATTGCGCTCAAATGGACGGAGGCTGGGGAGATCGCCGCGGTGCTTTCGCAGGAGTTGGCCGATGGCGTTCGTCAGTCCTGTCGCGTTCACGCGGCGCGTGATCTTGTCGAAGTCCTGGCTCACCTG
>CAZUCH010000478.1:0-2615 GCA_964619045.1 uncultured Planctomycetales bacterium
CGATTCACCGTCGATAGCGTTGGTTCCGGTCGATAACGTCTACCGGCGAAGAAAAACCATCGGAGCGAGCAGGACCAGGAACGCGATCGTGCTGGGCTCCGGCACGGGGATCAGGGCATAGGCACGCGTGTCACCGTTGATGATGCCGGTCCCAACGATGATGCCGTCCTCGCTGATGCTCATCGCGGACGAGGAGGTGTTCGTTGACAGATCCCAGCCTGAGCCGGCGGGCAGCAGATCCTGGATCCTATACGTGTCCGTGCCGTCAAAGAGGAACGGTATTGCGTAGGCACTCGACGCGGTTCCGACGGCCCAGCCTGACGAATTCACGCCGCGCGCCGAGCCCTGGCTGGTGCCGGCGGGAAGCGGAATCTCCGAGATCCCATCGAGGTCGGTCCAGATGAACGGCAGGCCCGAGCCCTGGTAGAGCATGCTCGAACCGACGACGTGGCCGGCTTCGCTTACATCGAATGCCAGCGCGCCGTTGTGGCCGGTGAGCGCCCCGACTTCGAAGGCCGTTCCGGACGCGGAGTCGTAGATGAACCCGACATTCCGCGCGGCAGAGTTCGGGTCGATGCCGAATCCGACGACACGGCCCGCGTTGTTGATGCTGAACGCGGTTCGGATGAAACAGCCGGTGCCCGTGGTGGCTGTGATGATTGAAGCGCTTCCGCCCGAGTAGATCACGCCCGCCTCGAGTGAGCCGCCGTTGACAGAGCCGACCGCGACGCCCGAGGCGTTCACGTCATTGGCGCGGCCGAGCGACTGCCCAGCGGGCAGCGGCAGTTGCGAGACGACGCCGTTCTGCCATACCAGCGGCAGGGGGTTCGCCCCCCAGGCCGTCGCCGCGCCGGTGCCGACGACCATGCCGGAGTCATTGACGCCGTTGCCGACTCCGTATGCGCGCGACGGGAAGTTGGGCAGCGGCACCGTCCCTCCCAATTGGCTCCAACTGAAGGCTTGGTTCGAGACGCCCAGTGTACGTCCCGTGGCGATGCCGCCGGACGAGACGCGAAACGCCTGTGACCCGAAGTCACCCGGGTCGATGATCCCCAAGTCAATGATCGTGTCGTACTGCGGCGTGGCGACCGCCGAACTCGCGGCGCCGGTGATCAATACCAGCGCGATCATAGTCGTCAATCTGAACATCACTCTCTCCTCCATGGAAATGCCAAGCTGATTCCAGCTTGCGGGGCGCAGCGCGCCGCCGACAATCCGCAGCCAAGTCCGAATACTGAGCGTAGACAGTGGTGGCACGAAATGCAATTGAATTCGCCGAATAGCCGCCCGATGGCGAATGCCCGGCGTTAGTGACGAGGCCCCTCTCATTATGATTGCGGCTTCCGCCGGGGCGTTGCCTCGCCCACTCATGGTCGGGGTCTGCTTTATCCACGGCCGCAACAACGCTAGGCTGGCGGTCCGATGCCGGAGCTATTCGCCGATCTGCCGTCTTTCGTCGCCTGCGTCTTCATCATGGCCGGGGCACAGTTGATTTACGCCACCGTCGGTTTCGGGGCCGGCATGGTCGCAGTGGCGTTGATGGCCCTGGTGCTGCCGGACTTGACGGATATCGTCGTCATCCTGCTCATACTCACCTGTGTGACCGAAATGTGGGTTCTGGCCCGCACGTGGCGTCGGGCGAAGATTCGTCTGCTGGGCTGGCTCGTGCCTGGGATGGCTGTCGGCCTGTGGCTGGGAACCAGAATCCTGGTCACGACCGATGTCCCCCTTCTGAAACAGCTCCTGGGTTTGGTGATAATCGGCGCGGGGGTGTACTTCGCCCTCCAGCATCGGGCGCGACAAACCTCTCGGAATCGCGCGGCGAACGAAGGTCTAGCATCGCGGAAGGCGCCGTGGGCTTCGCTCCCGGTTGGTGTGCTGTCCGGCCTTCTGGGTGCCATGTTTGGAACCGGTGGCCCGCCGGTGATCATCTTCCTGCGGGCTTACGGCCTGGACAAGGCCACCTTTCGCTCGACGCTTCTGATGTTCTTCCTGGTGATGAGCCTGCTGCGCGCGGGAACCTATGCCCAGGCTGACCTTCTAACCGTTGACCGTGCTGTGGCGGCTGCGTTGCTATTGCCGGGCTCAGTGGCCGGCATCATCATCGGCATGTCCATCCACGCGCGAATCTCCGAGCGACGGTTCAGCCAAGCCGTATCGCTGCTCCTCGTCGCTCTCGGAGCCCTACTCGTCGTCGGCGTTGGGCGGTAACCGGCCGGTTGGCGGCGGGCACAGAATCGCGACAGATGAACTTATCCCGAATGGCATCAAGGGGAGCCGTAACACTTTACAATACAAGTGGTTAGGTCGCTTGCGCAGATTGTGGCCCCTTGTCATGATGTTGGCGTCGGCATCGAGCGGCAGTATTCGTACATATTCACGCCGTCGACGAAGCCCAGCGGGTCGCGTTGCAGCCAGCGGCCCAGGCGCGGCGAATAGGCACGCGCGGGGAAGCTGTATAAGCCCACGCCGGCGTCGTAGCGCTGTGCGGTCCACATGAACGGATTCCCATACGCCGATACGGGCTCACTCTGCCGAACGAACGCGCCAGAGCCGCCGCCGGCGGAAGCGTCCCACGTCTCGACGTACGTGTGCCCGTACGGATCGTAATCATA
>CAZUCH010000479.1:0-2612 GCA_964619045.1 uncultured Planctomycetales bacterium
GCCACAAACTATGGGATCGGCTCCAATACACGGAAGCACGCGATGGTCGGCGTGGCGGTGTTGGCCGGGCTGATCGCAATCCTGGCGTTGCCGGGCTGTCGCGATGATGCGCCGCCAAGTGCTGCTGCTGCCGCGCGTGAACAAGAAGCCGCGGCCGCAGTGCCCAGCAACCGCATCGACATTCCGGCCAGCGTGCGTCAGAACCTGGGTATAACGTTTGTGAAGGCCGAGCGGCGGGCGGTTCGTAGCGTGATTCGCCTGCCGGGCCAGTTCGAGTTCAGGCCCGAGGCGCGGCGTGCGTACAACGCGATGCTCTCGGGACGCGTTCGACTGGCCGTCGAGCAATTCCAGACGGTCTCCGCCGGCGATCTGCTATTCGAGCTTGAGTCGCCCGATTGGCATCGCGTGCAGTCGGGCCTCGCGGAGGCGTTCAAGACCTGCTACTGCTGCCTCCCCGAATTGGACGCAGCCCGCGCGGCGAAGACGGAGAACGAGACCCAGCTTGAGTTTCTGGAGCAGCGCATTAGGCGGTTGACGGAGGCTGGTTCGCGCGACGTTGTGCTGGAGGCCGAGCGGTCGGTGCTGCAAGCGAAGGCCCCGCGGCTGGAGGCTGAAGTCCGCGCCAAGGAGGCCGACATGCAGTCGGGTCTCCTGGCGTACAGCGTCTTGCTGAACGAAGCGCAATCGCTGTGCGGCGTGCCGCGTGGCACACTGGAGCAAACGCTGGAGCCGAAGGAGGGAGAATCGCTGGCAACGCCATTCTGGTCGACCGTGGATCGCATCGTGGTACGCGCGGAGACGGCCGGCGTGGTCAATCAGGTCGGGGTGACCAACCAAGGTTGGGCGGAGACCGGAGATCTGATCGTGGAGACGATTGACCCCGCCGCCCTACGTTTTCACGCGGACGCCCTCCAGACGGATATCAACCTGTTTGAGAACGGACAGCCGGGGCGCATCGTCCCGCCGCTGGGCGGCAGCATTGACCTGCAGGACACAGTTGACGGTCGGATCGACGTTGGGTTTCAGGCGCATCCCGAGCAGCGCACGATCCCGATCTACCTCGTACCTGGGGGGCTACCGCGCTGGGCGAAGGCCGGTGTGACTGCGTATCTGGAGGTCTTTGTCGACGGCGATGAAGAGCCGGTGTTGGCGATCCCTGAAGCCGCCATTGTTCGTGACGGTCTCGACAAGATCCTCTTCCGGCGCGATCCCCGTGATCCGGACAGAGTGATAAGGGTCGTCGCCGACCTGGGCGCGACCGATAATCGCTGGGTCGAGGTGAAGAGCGGCGTGCGAGCGGGCGACGAAATCGTGCTCGGCGGCGTCTATCCGCTCATGCTCGCCAGCTCGACCACGGGCGAGACCCAGAAGGGCGGCCACTTCTGCGGCCCTGACGGCACGTTCCACGAAGGCGGCGAGCACTAACGGAGAGCCGATATGCTGAAGAACCTGATCCGCTTCTCCGTCGAGAACGCAGCGCTCGTGATCATCCTGGCGATCCTGGTGATTGGCTTCACCGTCTACCAAGTGCCGCGGGTGGCCGTCGACGTGTTCCCGGAGCTCAACGCGCCTACCGTTACCATAATGACCGAGTCGGCGGGATACGCGGCCGACGAGGTCGAACAGTACATCACATTCCCGATCGAAAGCGCCGTCAACGGACTTCCGGGCGTCCGAAGGGTCCGCAGCGCCAGCGCGATCGGCCTGTCCATCGTCTGGGTGGAGTTCGACTGGGGCGTTGATATCTACCGCGCCCGTTACCTCGTTTCCGAGCGGTTGACCCTCGCCGAAGAGCGCCTGCCGCCGGACGTGCATGCCGAGATTACGCCGGTGACGAGCATTACCGGGGAGATCATGTTGGTCTCTTTGCGCTCGCCGGATGGCTCGGTGAGCCCGCTGGACCTACGGGCCTTCGGTGAGTTCGAGCTTCGCAATCGGCTATTGAGCGTGCCCGGGGTCTCGCAGGTGGTTGCGATCGGCGGCGAGCTGCCCGAGTACCAGATTAACGTCGACCAGGAGCGTCTGCGGCTCTATGACCTGACGATCAAGGATGTCGTAGCGGCGGCGAGTGAAGCGCACAGCACTGCTGGTGCCGGTTATCTGGCCAATGTGGACGGACTCGAGATTCCGTTACGCCAGACGGGGCGCGTGCGGAGTGCTGAGGACATCCGTTCCACGATCATCAGGTACGAGCACGGCACGCCGATTACGATCGGCCAAGTAGCCGAGGTCGAGATAGCACCGGCACTGAAACGAGGAACCGCTTCCGAGGGCGGGCATGCGGCCGTAGTGCTCAGCATCCAGAAGGCTCCGGGCACGAACACGCTTACGCTGACGGATGCGGTCGATGGAGTGCTCGATTCCGTCGAAACGGCCCTGCCGCCGGGCGTTGCATTGAACCGGCACATCTTCCGGCAGAGTGACCTCATCAACATTTCGCTGAACAACGTGCTCGGGGTGGCCCGCGATGCCGCAATCATCGTTGCGATCGTGCTGATCCTGTTTCTGTTGAACGTGCGTACGACGATCATCACGCTGACAGCGATTCCGCTGTCGGTCGCCATCGCGCTGCTGGTGCTGTGGGGCTGGGGCGAGACAATCAACGTGATGAC
>CAZUCH010000480.1:0-2612 GCA_964619045.1 uncultured Planctomycetales bacterium
CCTCCCCGAGCTTAGGCCGGTCGCTCCCGAGCCTCCGTCCTTTGCCTTGGCAACACGATTCGATCGCCTGCAGAGCTGGGACATGTTCCAGTGGATGCGCCATGCCTACATGTACGAAGAAGGCAAGCTACAAGAGGTCTGGACTCGGTGGGAGACGATTAGGCCACTGACCCTGAAGTGGGTCAACGCGGCGCGCAAAGAGGGCGGCGGCGGCATCGTGAAGGGAGTGAAGGAGGCGGCCGACCAGATGGAGGCTGCGCTTGCCGAGTTAGGCAGCGCCAGTGCGAGCAAGGACTTCCATGGTTCAGTGGAAACGCTGCTTGCCGAGTTGGGTGAAGAGTCAACCGATGAGGAGATCCTCGTCGCTTTCGAGGCTTTGGCTCACGGCCTGGAAGGGGCGATCCTGACGGCCTTGGGTGGGCCATTCGATCAGGCCTTGCGTGAAATCAATGAGTGGTGGGACGTTACCGACGCGTGGTGTGCCAAGCCGTACTCGGAGGTGGATCCCAAGCCGGAAGAGCAGGATCGAGCCGCGAGGGAGAGTAGTAACCCCATTCTGAGGATAGGCGCTCCTTCCGCTTGGGTTAATCGCGCCGACTACGAGGGGACTCGGGCGTATCGCCGCGGTACGCTGCTTGTTTTTCACCTGTTCGCTCAACACGAGCGGACGGGCACGTTCCCGGAGACGCTTGATGGACTCGAGGTGCCTGATCTGAAGCAGCTCCGAATCGACCCGTTCAGCGGGCGGGACTTCGTGTACAAGAAACAGGGTGACAGCTTCATGCTCTACAGTGTGTCCAGCGACAAGAAGGACGATCAGGGCGAACACGCCACGAGGTTCCGATCTGAAGGTGACTACGTCTTCTGGCCGGTCCAGAAGATGAACTGACGGCGAACCTGTCGCGTAGCGGCAGCACGGCCCTTGTTCGCAACAGAATTGTGGCACAGGCGTCCCGCCTGTGAGCCCACCGGCAAGATGCCGGTGCCACAGTCTTCTTCACGCGCCGGCCGGCTCGCCTTGGGTGTTAGGGGGGATTCGCTATACTACGCCGCATGCGCAAGCGTGTTGTTATCCTGGGTTCCACCGGGTCCATTGGCCAGTCGGCACTGGATGTCATCGCCGCCCTGAGTAACGAGATGTCCGTCGTCGGGCTCTCGGCCCGTGGCGAGTGGCGACTGCTGGCCGACCAGGCCCGGCGTTTCGATGTGCCGGTCGTGGCTATCGCGGACGAGGCTTACGCCGCGGACCTGCGCGCCGAATGTGGGGGCCAGACGCGTGTCCTGGCCGGTGCGGACGGACTGGTAGAGCTGGTCGCCGAGTGCGAGGCCGATTTCGTCTTGTCCGCAATCGTGGGCGTCGCCGGGCTGCCGGCCACATTGGCGGCGGTCGAGCGCGGCATCAACGTCGGATTGGCCAACAAAGAGTCGCTGGTGGTTGCGGGAGCGGTTCTGATGCCGCTGGCCGCCGAGCGCGGCTGCGAGCTGATCCCGGTTGATAGCGAGCACTCGGCGGTTTTCCAGGCCCTGCACGCCGGACGGGCGGCGGATGTTCGCAAGATACACCTGACCGCCTCGGGTGGGCCGTTTCGCGAGTGGTCGGCCGAGCGCATGGCACGGGCCACGCTGGCCGACGCGCTGAACCACCCGACGTGGTCGATGGGGCCCAAGATCACGATCGACAGCGCTACAATGATGAACAAGGCGCTCGAGATCGTCGAGGCCTGTTGGCTGTTTGGCGTGGATGCCGACCATATTGACGTGCTGATCCACCCGGAGTCGATCTTGCACTCGATGGTGGAGTTCCGGGATGGGTCGATCATCGCCCAGCTTGGTACCCCGGACATGAAGACGCCCATACAATACGCGCTGACGTACCCGCGTCGGGTAGCGGGTATCGCCGAGCCGCTGGACTGGAGTCGGGCGCGCTGCCTGAACTTCGAGCCGCCGGACTTCGAGCGTTTCCCGTCTCTACGCCTAGGCTACGAGGCGGCGCGTCAGGGCGGCGGCAGCGGGGCGGTGCTCAACGCGGCCAACGAGGCGGCGGTCGAGCTTTTCCGCGCCGGCGCGATACCGTTTGGAGAAATAGCGTCGCTGGCGGAGGACGTCTGTCGCCGCCAGCGGCTGATTGCTCGCCCGTCGCTCGCGGACCTGATGGACTGCGATGCGTGGGCGCGAAATGAGGTAGCTGAATGCATTCGGAGCTGACCGGCCTTGGTAGTACGCTGTTGCTAGCCGACTTGATGTCCTGGCTGGACAACTCATATCTGTTCTTGAAGGTCTTGATCGGGTTCTCGCTGATCATCTTCGTCCACGAGTTGGGGCATTTTCTGGCCGCCAAGTGGATGGGCATACGCGTTGACCGGTTCGCGATCGGGTTCTTCTATCGCCTGGGCGGCTGGCGGCGTGGCGAAGGGCTCACCTTTGGACCGCGCCCCAGCTACACAACCGAGGAGCTGGCCGAAAAGGGCTACGGCGAAACGGACTACTGCTTCAACGCCTTCCCGTTTGGCGGCTACGTGAAGATGATGGGGGAGGACGACATTCTGGTCGACGAAGAGAGCGGTGAGGTTTCGCAGACGGACGATCCGCGCGCGTTCACGAACAAGTCGGTC
>CAZUCH010000481.1:0-2590 GCA_964619045.1 uncultured Planctomycetales bacterium
GCGGAGGCGAAGTGGTAACCTGGAACGAATACCAGCCCTACACGCGCGCCGACGTCAAGCGGATACTCGGACGGATGACCACGCACATCCGGTTCGTTGACCTGCGCACCGGACGGCTGATCTCTACGGTGCTGACCTTGTGGGAAGAACTAGAGGCGCTGAAGGCTGCATGCCGCGAAGACGTTAGCATCTGCGACGTGCGGCGACACATCGAGTCATGGGAGGCAAAGTGAGGATAGGAATCGTTACAACGTGGTTTGAGCGCGGGCAGTCGCACCTGTCCCGCATCCTGCGACTGGCCCTGGAGCAGAAGCACGACACGTTTATATTCGCCCGCACTGGTGGCGTGTACGGCGTGGCCTGCCCGCCGGAGACTACGATCTATTGGGACGTGCCCAACGTGCACCAGCACCCGACGTACGAGATCGACGCGCGCGTTCTGCAGAACTGGATAATCCAGAATCGCCTAGACGCCGTGATCTTCAACGAGGAGCACGACTGGCGCCTGATATACGCCTGTAAGGCTGCGCACGCCGCTGCGGTCTGCTACCTGGACTGGTTTGACGAGGGCCAGCGGTCGATGCTGCGTCACTATGCGGCTGTGCTGTGCTCGAGCCACCGGAGTTTCAACGAGGTCAAAGACGACTGCGCCGCGCACTACATCGGGTGGGGCACGGACACCGACGTCTATCAGCCGTGCCTGCCCGGGCCGGTGCAGTTCGATTTCATCCATAACGCGGGGTGGCTCGGCATCAGACAGCGCAAGTGCACTCCATCTGTGATCAGGGCCTTCGAGCGGCTGCACAGGGACAACCCAGATGCCTCGCTCTGCATACACGCACAAGTACCACCGGGGGCCATGCCCCAGCGGATGCGGGAACTCGTACGCATGCACCCTGCAATCCACTGGGTTACGGCCACGACTCCGGCCCCGGGCACGTACCACTACGGGCGGATCGCGGTGCACGCTAGCAAGCTCGAGGGCCTTGGCCTTCCCCTCTACGAAGCCCTGTCCTGCGGGCTCCCGGTCATCACCACCGACGCGCCGCCCATGAATGAGGCCATCACGCCCGAGGTGGGTTGGCTTGTCGCGCCGCACCGCGTCATGAACAGACCAGACGGGATCAGTTTCCCGGAGACAGTGCCATCCGTGCACGGGCTTGAGCAGGCTATGAGGGCTGCACTTGTCGCTGACGTGGAAGCAATGGGCGTGAGGGCGCGTGAGGTCGCGCTAGAACGCCATTCGATTGACGCCCTGGCTAGCAGACTACTCCCGGCGTTTGAGGGCTTACGGCGTCCGTCAGGCCCCGTGGTGAGCACGGCGCCCGATCCACTGGCCATAGAACCAGGCACGAAGCGGGTCCATCTTGTCTCGGCGCGTCATTCTAACTGGCCATTCGGCGCTGGTAACGAGGCTTACAGGGCGCTGCAATCCATGGGCTGCGCCATCACAGACTCGGATTTCCGCGTTGATCTGCCGTACATAGACGAGTTGATGGAGCAGGACGCCGACCTTACGCTGGTCCTGAAGGGAGACGGCATCCCGGCCGGAGCGATCCGCCGCTGCCCGTCACGGGTTGTGTGCTGGTATCCAGACGACCTGCGGGAGACCGCGCACGCTCGAGCCCAGATGCTCGCCACGGGGCACGCGTACGACATGATCTACACGTTCAGCCGGGCGGATATCTCGGCTTACGAGGAACTGGGCCTGACCGCGAAGTGGCTCCCGCTGGCCTGCGACCCGACCCTGCACCGCAAGCTGGACGTGCCGAAGTTGATCGATATCTTGCACATCGGGAAGGTGTATCCGAACCGCCACAAGCTCCTGACGCAGCTCGGCGAGAAGTTCCGGGTCAGGGCTGTAGATGGCGTGTTCGGCGAGGATTACGTCAAGCACATCAACAGCGCAAAGATCGTGATCAACCTCGGCATCGGGCAGGGCGGTATCCAGCACCGGGTCTTCGAGGTGCTGGCCTGCGGGACCATGCTGATCAGCAATCGCAACGACGAGGTGTGTGAGCTATTCGAGGACCAGACGCACTTTGCCGGGTTCGATAGCTTCGACGAATGCGCGCACCTGTGCGCCCACTACCTCGCGCACGAAGAGGAACGGGAGACCATCGCAGCCGCCGGGATGGCCGAGTGTCTGGCCAAGCATACCACGGAGCACCGAATCAGGGAGATGCTAAATGATAGATAACTTCCACGGAATCTGGGCGTACCGCAACCGAGACACCCGCGACATTGAATTGCTGTTCTGGCGACTGGACAGGACAACCGACGGCAATGTCAGACGCTACGGTAGGATCTTGGAGCTGTACACGCCGGAGCCTGGCGCGCACGTCCAGCCTACCGCAACGATAGAATACGAGCAAGCGCAGCAGATGATGGACGAGTTGTGGACTTGCGGACTTCGCCCTACGGAGGGAAGCGGAAGCGCCGGATGTCTTGCGGCAACAGAGCGCCACCTGAAGGATATGCAGCGTCTAGTATTCGAGGGGACTCTTGTGACGATGGCGGGGGACAAATGACAGACTATCGGGAACACGCTTGCGGGGACTGTCTGTTTTTCGGAAGGTGCACGTGCGGG
>CAZUCH010000482.1:0-2589 GCA_964619045.1 uncultured Planctomycetales bacterium
CCTGGGCGGCGTTGTTGAACACTCCGCCCTCGCTGCTGGCGATAATGTCCTCCAGGGGAAAAAAGGTGTCAGGATGATTTTATTGGCATCGCCAACGGCGCCAAGAAAATCATCCTGACACCTTTTCCTCTCCCACTGCGTCCGACGTGTCAGCCTTGATTCGACGACGCCTGCGCGACGGAAAAGCTCGCCGATCTGATTCGCCCGGTCCGCGGGAACCACGATTTGCATCAGCCGCTTGGCCGTGCCCACCACCGCTCAGTCAACTGCAGCGCCGGCTTGGCCGCGCCGCCTCAGGCTGTGCACGACGCTGGCCGTCAGGACATAGACCACCAGCGGCAGCCCCAATCCTATCAGACCCCATCGATACCACACCAAGGCGCCGCTGCGCGTGCTGTCCAGGATCAGGTATGCCAAGTAGGCCCCGTAGCACCCGAGAAATAGAAAACCCTCCCAGCGATCGACGCGATAGCCCGTGTAGAAAATCGGCAGGCACGCGAACGCGACGAGCACCATGATGGGGATGTCGAACACAAGCGCCGCACGCGACACGCTGATACCCCCCGGAGGACACCGCTGCGCTCAGCCCGAGAACAACCAGGATATTGAAGATATTGCTGCCGACTACATTACCAACAGCGATATCGCGCTGCCCGCGCGCCGCCGCAACGACCGAAGTCGCAAGCTCGGGCAACGAGGTTCCCACGGCGACGATCGTTAGCCCTACGATCAGCTCGCTGATGCCCAGGGCCCGCGCGAACGTGACCGCGCCGTTGACAAGCCATTGGGCCCCGACCGTCAGAAGAACCAGGCCGAGCAGCACCAGCCCTACGTTGATCAGCCAATTGTGTCTCGTGATCTTCCGTGCTGGGTCTTCGCCGCTGGGCGCTGTTTCCGGGCGGTGCGCATCTCGCTTGCGGCTTTCGTATATCAGCCAGGCGGTGTAAGCCACAGCCCCGGCGAGCAGTAGCAGGCTATCGACGCGCCCCACCCGGCCGTCCATGACCAGCATCAGCAGAATCAAGGACACGCCGATCATGACCCAGACGTCGAACCGCACGAGCCGGGCGGAGATGGCCAGAGGCGCCACCGCCGCGGCTGCGCCGAGTATCAGGAGCACGTTGCAGATGTTGCTGCCGACTACGTTCCCGAGTGCCACGTCAGCCTGTCCGAAATACCCCGCACGAACGCTGACAGCGAGCTCCGGAACGCTGGTCCCAAAAGCCACTACCGTCAAGCCGATCACCAGCGGTGAGATGCCGACTGCGGCAGCTAATCGGGACGCGCCGCGTACCAGCGCCTCGGCACCACCGATCAGAAAACCGAGCCCGATGATGAAGAGAACGATCGTCATTGCGCTCATCAAAGGACGTCCTCGGTCAAATCATCCCTGCCGATCCGTGGTCGTTGGGTGCCTGATTCGTGACTCCACCCTGCAATTCACGGCCGCGTGGAACGTCCAGCGGTATCCATGTTCGGCAGCTTTCCAATAACGTCCGCAACCCTGGAGCCGATCACTGACTGAGCGAAACCTGGCAAGGAGCGCTGTATCGTGCCGTTCGAAAAGGCCATGGCGGAAGGTTCAGCAGCTACGGCTCCGCAGCCGGTCGCGCATGGAACGGTCTGTGTCGGGTGCCAGGAATGGAATCAGGTCTTGTCCGTTCAGGTTCTTCGGCTCGGCCCCGACTACCACTTTCGAGGCCGAGTTGGCATACAGGACGCGGATGCCCCCCAACACACCTTTCCATTCAGGCTGGACCTCACAAATGAGCAGCGGCGCGGCCACATGCTCGACCGCCGTCCGGATCAACTCGGTGACCGTGCGCGCGTCCGGGGTCGTCGATGTCGATGATGACGGCCGGCGCGACTGGCCGCGCCGCCGTCTACGATCATGGTTCGCCGATGAGTTCATCTGAACTGTCCGAATCGTCTTCCGGCACGTGTGGGTTACTTGCAGACCCGTTCCACCCGCCATTATCGCTCTCTGCTCCCACCGCGGCAACCCAATCGCGCGACCTCTATAGGGACACCACAGTAGCTCGCCGCCGCCCCCCCGGGGCTACGGGGGATACGGAAACCGAAGAATACTCCCGACTCCCAGTAGGCAGGGCGCGACCGCCGTGGTGGAATGGGTCATGCCTGAGTTGCGGTTGAGCGGCGGCGTGTGTCTTCCACCCGATCGCCGGGCATCGTCGCCGGGAGCGCACTTATGTCCGATGTCCTTCCTTCGGGAAATCCGGCTGGCGCCAACCACGCCGACGACCGCGCGAGAACCGCATCGCAGTCGAGCGCATTCCGAATCGTCATTCACCCGTTCCACGGCCCCCGCGAGGGTGTTGACGTGACGGACGCCATCGTGGACACGGTCGCGCAGGTGCTGTGGAAGCGGCAAGGTGGCAACGAGCCCGTGAATCAGCTGGAGGCGCGGGTGCTGTTGGAGCAGGTCATGGGCCAACGGGACGACGAATGTCACCCAATACGGCCGAAGTGACATGCCCGCGCACGCGCAGTGCCGGACAGGCACGAAAGCGGGGTGCTGCAACGAAGTGAGGACACTGTACAGTAGGCGAACATGGCCCGTCGGTGTAC
>CAZUCH010000483.1:0-2582 GCA_964619045.1 uncultured Planctomycetales bacterium
GCCGACACTGGCAGCAAGCTGCCAGTGGCACCCATCTGTCAAACGTCAGCAGTAGCCGCCAGGGTTCGTGTGCTTGCCGGCTTCGGCGGCGGCGCCACGGCTACGCCAAGGGTTTCTATGCGAGGGACTTGCCCGCGTGGGCAAAAAGGCTTAGCATACAAGGTTTCGCGAATTGACGAGGAGCACCCCCGATGGCGATAGACGTGCAACCAGGCAAGACGATCGATGTGATCGTTACGATGGACCCGACCAACGAGGCCGCGGCCAAGACGCTTTCCCGTGTTTTTGCCAGCGACGCCGCCAATCGCAAACAGCGGCGGATTCGCAAGGCCCTTCGCACCAACAACATGGATGGCCGGAAGCGCGGCGGTCGGATCTGGATGGTCCGGCCCAAGGCGCCGCGACTGTTCCAGCCGAACAAAGGCGACACCTGCAAGCTGTTCGCCACGACGGCCTTGATCAACGACCTGCGCAGCGTCTCGAAATTCGTCGACGTCAAACCGGTCGGCTGAAGCGAGCTTCCCGCACAAGTGTGACACCGCTATCCCGCAACGTCCGGCCCCTGTGCCGGACGTTTGTTGCGCATGGTCGTTCACGTCCCGCCGACGCCATCGGCGTATCATGAACACAAAGCCGCCGATGGTATCGGCGGTCCGACGAACGCCGGGGATCGTTTCGACAAGGCGCCACTCGACAAGGCGCTAGAACGTTGTTCCGAACGAGAAGCTGAAGATTTGCGTGTCGTCATCGCGGTCGGTGCCGAACGGGAATGCCAGATCGAACGACAACGGGATCGGGCCGAAGTATTTGACGTAGATTCTGGCCCCAACGCCGACACTTGCACGCCAGCTATTGATCCCGAAGTCCTCCTCGACCGTGCCCATGTCCAGGAAAGTCACACCACGGATCGTCTTACCGACGAGCGGGAAGGAGTACTGCGCGTTGGCCAATAGCAGGAAGTCGCCGCCGACCTTGTCCATTCGCATACCGGATGTCGGGCTGATGCCTCGAAACTCAAATCCGCGGATCGACCCAATGCCACCGGCGTAGAACTTTTCGAAAACCGGCGCATCGCCGAAGATGCCGCCTGCCGTAGCGCCGAGTTGGAGCACGTGCTTGCGGCCGAAGTTGTCGGTCTTGACCGTCCAGTAGTGGTCATACGTGGCCATCGCCTTGGAGAAGACGTGATCGCCGCCGAGCACTCCGGCCTGTTCGAGCGAGAGCTTGAGCCGGTTGCCGGTGCTGGGCAGCCAGATGCTGTCGGTCTTGTCGCGCACCATCGTGCCCTTGACCGTTGTCAGCCAGGTCGAGCCCTTGTCTTCGAGAATCTCGGGCGCCGTGAACCAATCGGTGCCGGCAACGTTGATGCCCTCGAAGCGGAAGGCGACTTCGCCCGACCAGTCCTCGAGCAGCCCCTCACGCCAGCGCTTGTCGAAGCTGAAGTTGAAGCCGATGCGGCGCTCGTCGTAGGCATCGCGGCCTCGCTCGAACAAGTAGACGCTCGTGCCGAATCCGATCTCTTTGTCGAACAGATAGGGTTCGCGGAACGAGAGGCGGCCGCGCGTCAGTTCGGTTCCCGGTTCGAGGCTGAGCCGCAACGTCTGGCCACCGCCCCGAAGCGAGCGGCCGCTGAAAAACTCCTTGAACGTTCGCGGCCAATCGAACAGATCGAAGTTGCGCTGTTCGATCGAGATGGAGCCGACGATGCCGCTGTTACTGGTCACGCCGACGCCGAAGAGGATCGTCGTCGTGTCGGCCTCTTGGACCGAAACCAGGGCGTTGCGCACACCTGGCTCGTTGCCCGCGGGGGTGATACTGACGTCGTTGAACAGACGCGTCTCTACCAGGCGCTGTTCGGCCCGCTTGGCGGCCTGAGAGTCGTACAGCTCCTCTGGGTAGAACCGAAGCTCGCGGCGAACGACCTTGTCCTTGGTCTTCTCGTTGCCGCGAACGACGATGCGGCCAAAGCGATATTGATCACCTTCGTTGATGCTGACGCTTAAATGGACGAAACCGTCCTCCTCGGAGAAGGCCAAACCTGTCGCGACTTCGGCGTAGATGTAGCCCACGCTGCCATACTCGGCGAGGATGGCGTCACGGTCCGCCTTCAACATGTCCACGTCCGCGACGGCGCCGACGTTGGATCGCATGATCCCGTCGAGCACGGTCTCGTCGAACGCCGCGTTGCCGCGATATTCGACGGACTCGATGATGTGGCAGAGCCCCTCTTCGATTTGGAAGATGACAGTCAGGTCGGCATCGGCTTCATGGGTCTCGACGCGGTAGCCCACCTGAGCATTCAAATAGCCGCGGGCAACGTAGAAGGACTTGATGGCTGCGGCGTCGCGCTGGGCAGTCTCCGGATCGAATCGGCCCGTTCGGAAGATCCAGATGTACGTGGCCGTCTCAATCTTGGACTTGAGGCGAAGATCGCTGAAGGCCGAGTTTCCTTCGAAGAGGATTTCCCGAATCTTCACCCGTGGGCCTTCGGAGATGCGGAATAGGACGCGGCGTTCGCTTTTCAGGATGTCCTCGTCGACTTCGACCGTTGCGTAGGCGTAGCCGGCCTCCTTGTATTTCTC
>CAZUCH010000484.1:0-2564 GCA_964619045.1 uncultured Planctomycetales bacterium
CTGCGCGGACAGCTATTCGGATTCGGCGCGAAGCAGCGCGGGAGTGATTTGCTGTTGGCGGAACTCGGAAATGGCTGCGGTCACTTGCCCGACGAAACCGGCACGGGCGCCGATGCGGGAGAATATCGTCAGCGAATCCTGATGCTCCTGGAGAATGCGGCGCAGGATCATGCCCCGCGCCGTCTCGCTCAGCGGCGGCAGCATCGGCGTATTCTCGAACAGGATATGGCGGGCCAGGCGAACAAAACTCATCACATGCCCGCGGTGGAAGCCGCCAAGCCCGTCCCCGGCGACCAGAACCTGCTCCATCTGGAAGGTAGCCTGTTCCGGCACCAGCAGGATAAGCCGCTCGCCCTGGTCGCGCTCCGCCAGTTCGGACAAGATCGCATCCACGCAATAGCGTGTCTTACCCGCCCCCGCGCGTCCCAGGATAAAAGTGACCGCCATCGCGCCCCGCCTCACCAGAGACTAGCCGCACCCAGGAACAGGTCGCAACCTGCCGTCAAGCCCCCCTACTCCTCTAGCGGAACCCAACGCTCCACCGCCCAGACCACCGGCGTCAGGCAACCACGCACCAGTGCCCGCAACGGCTCGTGCTTCGCAATGAACCGAGCCACAGGCGGCGATGTGGCATAGTAGAAATCGACCACCAGCCGCCCAAACCCGTTCGTCAGCAGGTATTGATCCCGAAACCGCCGTAGCACATTCACTTCGTCGGCCAATTCCGAACCGTACGCCGCCGTCGCCACGAAGCAGCCCCCAGAAGGCGGCGGATCACCGCCCACGCCGTACCCCATGAGCTCGATGACGATGCTGCCCCAGTTACTCTCCAGCGTGATCCGACCCCTCTTGGTCGTGCCAAAAACGTCCGGCGAGAAGATCAGCTCGAATATGCGAAAGTCACCCGCTGTGATTGTCGCCGGCAGCGTCGCAAACGGCCGCTGTGTGTCATCCCAGCTAACATCCCAAACCGGATGGACCGTCGCGCCAGTCCCAGTCGTGTCCTCCGCCTGGATCGACGTGACAACCAGGTCGGAGGTCCCAGGGTTCATAACGTAGAACTCCTGGCGATTCTTGTTCGGCCACAGATACCCCCGCTCATAACGCCAACGCGTCGGCGACACGCGCAACTGTGACCCTGTGTATGCAAAACGCTTGCCGTGCTTGACCGTCCCACTAGTGTCATCCAGATAAACAACGTGCGGATCGCCCGACGCATCAACCGCTATATCAATGCTCCGACCAACGACCCCGTCGCTCTCAATCGTCTCCGTGAACCGCGGCCACAACTGCCCCGGCGGCAAGGCACTCCCCATGACAGCCGTCGCCGACTGCCAGAGATACATGGCGTTACCCGCCTCCGAATCCTGGAACGCCAAATGGACATTGGCACCCGAGTCCGTGGCCAACCCGAGATGGCAAGCGTCGTCGTCGTAGTGACCCGACCCGCAGTTGTCCACCTGCCAAGTCCGCCAGTTGAAGTACCAACTGCCCTCGCCGGGCTCGCTCGTATTCAACCCGATGCTGACCGTCCCGTATTCGCGGTCGATGCCCGCAATATGAAAGTCGTCGGCACCATCGATGAACAGCCGGTTGGCGCTGCCGTGCAAGCCCGGTTGCGCCGACGCGAACGTACTCGGGTCGTGGGTGCCCGGGAACATGAACATGGTCACCCAGGCCGACTTCCACGTGTTGAAGACCCGATCCACCGAATCAACCGCTATATCCACCCACTCACCAGTCGTGTGCGCGTACCCGGGCGCCCCGCCGCTCCAATCCAGCGCCTGCTCCGCCCAGCCACTCGCCGTCCGCTTCGCGTAGAACGGCGAACCCAGATAGTGTGTGCCGACCGTCGTGATCTCTTGATACCGGGCGAACATGACGTGCGGCGTATTGCTCGAATCCAGCGCGATCGCGCAGCGCCATCGGACCTCGCCCGCCACGATCGTCTCGCGCGTCCATGTGCCACCCGCGTTGTTCGCGTAGTACAAGCTCTCGCCGGCCACGAACACAATGTGAATCACGCCGTCGGAGCCCAGCGCGATGTCACACCAACTGCCCTCCTCGGTCACGTACAACGCAATCTCAGTCGCCCAGACCCCGGTCCCGCCGGCGTTGGTCGCGTAGTTCAGCGAGCCCACATTGCCAACAACATGCACGCCAACCAGCGGCGCGAAGTAGCACATGTGAACCGCACCGCTGTCATCCAGCGTCATCGCCGTCGCGATCTCCGCGTTATCAACGGTTTGAACATCCCAATCAGCCCGACCGACGGTCGGACCCAGCAGCCCGACTCCGAGCATCAACAGCACGGCACCGGCGACCGAACCACCCCAACCACGCAAGACACAAGCACGCAACATGGCATCTACCTCGCTCAAGCAGCACAACACTGCGTCGCCGGCGGGAGAGAGACTCCCGGCGCTTATCCCACGCAAGCGCCCAGGCGGCACCGCACACCACGCAGGTTATCCCCAATCCCAACTCGCGGCAAAGAGAATCCACGCCCGGCGGCGGCCCACACGCGGCCTGGTGCCCGTTCCTTGTGGGACCGGTTTTCAACC
>CAZUCH010000485.1:0-2561 GCA_964619045.1 uncultured Planctomycetales bacterium
CCGCACAAAAACCTCGACCGACTCGCTTGACACGTACCGCATCATAGATGCGTCTCGACGCACCAATCGTCCATGCGATACGCCGACTTGGCGGCGTGGCTCTTCGCAGGGTGCGTGGCGCAATCGGCGGCACCGGCGTCCCGCCGGTATGGGAGACTCGTGGCACCGGCATCTTGCCGGTGTAGGAGACCGGCATCCGCCCGAGCATTCGGCGTATCCACGGGTTGCGCTGCGCTCCACCCGCGGCTACGTGCCCGTGCCCCATTCGGGGCAGGTTCGTCGAACCATCGGACCAAAGACCCCGCCGATCGTGTCACGAACCCTCCTTCGCACGCCCATCTCGGCGTTGAAGCCTCCGCACTCGCGTACTGCACTACGCTGAGTGAGTTGGTGAATAACCAGGACAATGTCATGGCCTTGTCCCACGAACCAAAGCCCGTCGTCACTCAAACGCAACGGAAAGGGCCGCAAATTCGTGGCTGTGGGGCTGTTGAAGAAGTCGTCAACTCCCCATGGTATCGGCATTGCCACGCCACTCAGACCGCGTCCGGGCGGTCGGGGCAGTCAGTCGGGAGGTGCCGCAGGAGTTCTTCAACAGCCCCGCTGTCCCTAATTATGCTCTAATTATGCTAATTATGGCCAGGCGACTTGTCTTGGCTGCGCGCCGGGGTTCAATCGGCCCGGCCCGTTTGACTTCGCCAATCGGGGGGCCACAATCCAGAACACGCGCGGCCGCGAGGTTGTGCTGGGAACGCACTCATGCTGAGCTGCGGAGAACTGACGGAGACATGCCATGGACCGAGATGAACTGCGGGAGATAATGAGCTTCCTCAGGCAGAAAGTGCATCTGAAGGACCAGGGGGCGGACGCCGAGGTGACCATCGGATTCGATGCCCCCAGCGCCGAGGAGATGGCCGCGGCGGGCCTAAATATCGAAGGCTGCCGGCGAATCCTGGACGCGCCGTGGTGGGACGAGATGGCGACGGATATCGTCGAAACGCCGGAGATGTGTGATCCCGGCGATTCGCCCGAACAGGTGCTCGAGTACGCTCAGGACGTCGTCTCGGAGTACATCCGCAAGCGCGCGGAACTCTGAGGCGGTGTGCATACCGAAGGGCCACGGGCGTCGTGCGGGTTGCCGTCATGCCGCCCCGCGCATTCCCACATCCGCGTGCGGCGTTCCGCGCCGAAACGACAAGTAACTGCTCTCCGCTTCACTCGCCCGGCTCAACGATGATCTCCTCCAGGCGCCGCTTTGGCACATGGTGAACGTCGGCACTGTCGCGCCAGTACTTGATGCTCTCCGAAGAGCCGACGTCTTCGAGAACCACGGTTTCTCCGGGCTTACCGATCGCAAGCACCAGCAGGATCTCATACCGATCCGCAATACCGAGAGCCCCACGGAGCTTGTCACGCTTGATTGAGCCAATCATGCAGCCACCCAGCCCGCTCTCAGTCGCGCCGAGGAGGATGCTCTGGGCGGCGATGCCGTGATCGCAGCCGAAGGACTTGCTGACCTCCCTGTCCCCAAGAATGATGATGTAAGCCGATGGCCGCTCACCCTCCGAAGGCCCCGCCCAGTCCACAAGATACCCCGCCCATGCGAGATGCGGGAAGATCCGGGCGTTCATCTGCGGATCGCAAGAGAGGATGTACCGCAGCGGCTGGAGATTGGCGGCCGATGCCGAGAGCCGCGCACAGTTCACAAGCCCTTCCAGTGTCCGGCGGTCGATGGCAACATCCTGCCGAAACCGCCGATAGCTTCTGCTTCTGACGATCAGATCTCGCAGCATTGTCTGTCTCCCATGAACATGGTTCCGCACGGTCCAGGGCTCTGACAGGCGCAACGCTCACACGGTCGCCCCAGAACGTCCATGAACGCGATTCTACAGCATGAGTGCCCGCTTCATAGATCGTTGCGAGCCATTCGATTGGGCGCGTTCGCATTATCGGACGCAACGGGACAAGCCGACGTCGGCTGACCGCCGGAGGCAAGCGGTACACCTCGCGCGGAGGGATCAGGGAATTTCCGGGAGCACTTGCCGGGCCATTTTGCTATAGTGGTGGCTGAGGTAAGGGCTACGGTGCTTACGGCGGTGGCGGGGTCTGGCTTGCCACGCCGGGCGCGGAGCGGGAAAGGGTAGTATTGCATTGGTGTTCACGGAAACGGCCATCTGGAGGTGCGGAATCATGACAACTACACACACAAGTCGCGGTATGCGCGGAAAAGCGGCGTTCATTGGCTTGATGACCATGATGCTGTTCGTGAGCGGGTCGGCATGGGCCGACACGATTACTTTCACAACCGATACCGTAATCGCGGCGGACGACCCTACCTACGACGGGCACGACATCGTGGTGGACGGTTGCCTCGTCACGATCGACGGCACGCATCCCTTCGCGAGTCTGCACGTTACGAACACCGGAACGGTGACGCATTCACTCAACGCCGACACGCAGGTCTACACGCTCGATCTGGCAATCGCGAACGATGTGACTATTGACGCCGGCAGCGCGATCGACGTGCAGGGCCGTGGGTATGCCTCTGCGCAGGGACCGGG
>CAZUCH010000486.1:0-2557 GCA_964619045.1 uncultured Planctomycetales bacterium
CCTGCCGCGGGATGTTGGCGCTCAGGCTCAACAGAAACATCACCACGCCCAGCGGGAACGCGATGCGCGCCAACCGCATCATGACCCGTGCATTGAAGTACGGTCGCAGTCCGCCGCCCGACCGCTCTTCCGTGCCTGACCGGGCCAATAGACGCCGGGCTCGCGGCACGTCGTAGGCCATCATGACCACAAAGTAGGCGACCGCGCAACCCATGACCGCAATGATGAGATCACCAGTCCCCCAGTACAGCCCGAGCATGGCTGCCAAGGCGAGGGGCCCCTTAATCATCAAGCTGATCGCGTTGAGGTCCATTCGTTCGTGACGCTGAAACAGGCCGCGCGTGATGTCACTAACGGAATCGATGCACTTGCCGACTCCGACCCAGAATATGACCCAGGCGGTCGCGGTCTCATACGGCCTCAGAAAAGCAAACGCGGTGATGGCCAGCAGCCCCGCCAGCGTCAGGACAATGCGCAAGCCCAGATACTCGCCGAAGCGGTACTCGCCACGCGTGTCGGTTACCAGCACGGCCCGCAGTTGCAGCATGGAAATGACCACGATCGGTGTGGCCACCGCCAGACCCAGCCCGTACTTCCCCGCCATGCCGGCTCCCCCGAGCCGCACGATGCTAGCGAGCATGCCCCACTGGGACAGTGAGTAGACCAAGTTACCAACGAAGGTCCAACTGAAGTTCGCACGCAAGGACGCCGCCCCGGGCAGGCCGCGCCCCCCCGCTATCGCATCCAACCGTGAACTCACGGGGCCACCTTGACCGGTGGCCGTAACACCGTCGATACTTCCCTGGCAACCTCGATCCACGATGAGGCGCCCGGATAGAATATCACATCGTCCCCGATAACCAGGTCCATAACTTCCTTGGCCTGTGAGGTAAGCCAGTATCGATTCTTGAATCCAAAGTACACCATCGAGATCGGCGGATTGGCCGCTATCCGCGTCAACTCCTTCACGTCCGATTGGCGTCGCTGAAGCCTAGCGTCCGCTGGTGAACATATGCGAAAATCTATGAAACGCACGTCGCAAGCCTGCTCAACTGTCCGAATCAATCCCCACCCACGCTCCTTGGACGCCGCACTCTTGCCGATCACAACCGGGTACCAGTAGACCTGAATTTCTGGCGGGAGTTGCCGCAGACACTCGCCCAGACGATCAGTGTCGATCACAAACTCGCCCTTCCAATAGTATTTCAGAGCCGATTCGTTCTCCAACACCACCCGTTTCTCCCCACTGGTGCGGCAAACCTCGGCTATGTCCTCGGCCAACAGTTTCCATCCCGCCAACGAGTCGAATCCGCGCTCGCCCAGACGCGTGTTCGTCTTCATGCCCGGGATGATGCGCATTCCAGGCACGCGCCGCTTCAACTCTCTATAAAGCCACGACTTACCGGGGATCGTCGACACGATGGCCTCATCCGTAATCGACTGCCATATCTGCAAGCCCGTAACAGCAATGTCAACCTCCTCTGGCTTGCAGTTGTTGACCTCCAGCCATGGGATCACCTTAGCGACGCGCTTTGCGGCCGCCTTGACCGCCACTGGCTGGCTGGTTTGGGGCGATGAAACGTCGACGCTCTGGCTGTTCGCAGCACGATCACACGCCACCAACGACAGTAGCAGGAGTGATGGCGCTAGCATCAGCGCATGTTTCATTCAATACACCTCGACAGGGACGCGGGGCGTTGTCCGTGTCCCGGGGCGCGTAGTACCGATCAAGACCGCTCAACCGTCCGAAGCGGCCAGACAGAACCTCCTGCCGTTGCGGAAGTTACAGCGCGCACTGGCCACGTGGCGGCAATAACAACCATTATATCGGTCGTTCGCCCATCAAGCTACAGTCCCCTGCGGTCGGCGAACGCACGCACATGGTACGCCGAGCCGCCGAAGCGGTTCGCGACGCCGTCCTGCATCCCTCGCCGATGGCCGTCGAGCGCTCCGCCGCGGCCGTTGAGCGACAGAAAGGCGTCGTGTTTCTCGGCCGTCGAGCCGGTCAGCGGCTGGAACCAGTGTGTGTAGTGCGTGGCTCCGTGCTCGATGGCCCAGGACCGCATGGCGGCCGCGACTGTGTTCGCGATCGATGGGTCCGGCGGCTAGTCGCGACGTCCGTCGAGCGAACGCCGGGAGATAACTCGCACCGTTATGGGAGGCAAGCGATTTTGGGCCAAGCCTCTCATCTCGGTATACTGGCAGAGAAGACGTGCGGCGGAATGAGGGCGAGCTTTGACCGGCCAGGGCGATTCAACACGTGACGAACACGGCCACCAGCGGGAGGCGTGCGCGATGCGTCTGTTGGACGAGTTTCTCAATCGCCGGGCGGCGGGCGAGGCGCCGAGCGAAGAGGCGCTGTTCGCCGCGCACCCAGAGCACGCCGACGAGTTGCGCGAACACTTGGAGCTAGTGCGGCATCTGCAGCCGCGCCAACAGCGTATTGAAGAACTACTCGCGCGAGGAGTCCTCCTGCCCATCGCGGACGGAACCGCTCCCGCACAGCTCGATGGCTATCACATCCACGGCGTTCTCGGCGAAGGCGGCATGGGCGTGG
>CAZUCH010000487.1:0-2557 GCA_964619045.1 uncultured Planctomycetales bacterium
GCATAGTTTTTCAGCCTTTCGGCAACCTCCGACATCGTGTCGGGGGTGGAGAAAGGCTTACCTCCTTCCTTGCTTGAAGTCGTGCTGGTACAGACCCGTTTTGAACGGGTCTGCAAGACGACTTGTCCTGTGGTCATTGACATTCCTCAATGTACCTTCTGATAGTCTCAACGCTGACGTTCCCCGCCGTGCCGACATAGTATCCGGGCGACCAAAGCGTTCCGTTCTTCCTGATTATTTCTTTGACCGCCGGAAATTCCAGCCGGATTATCCGGGAAGTTGTTCCCTTAAACAGTTGGACTACTTTTGAAGGACTGTATTTGGGCGGAGCGGAAACAAACAGATGGATATGGTCGGGCATCACCTCCCGGGCGATAATCTCAAAGCCCCACTTGTTTGCGATTTCGGCAAACAATTCGGCAAGACGATCCGCAATCAAGCCGATCAGAATGGCCCGGTTGTACTTTGGCCGCCATACCAGGTGATAATTCAGGTTGTACCGCGCTCCCTTTGTCCCTTTCAGTTCCATCAGATGACCGTGCAAAGCCCTTTCCGCCACCGAACCGGGGTCACAAGCGCAACCCTGACCGCCTTCTTCAAGCCGTCAATGACGATGTATTGCCCGTAGCTTTTTGTCCCTTTGCTGCGATACTTCTCACCTTCCACCATAATCAGATCATTCGACTGATACGGATACCGCCTGCGCCTGATTTGCAGACGACCAGGCTTCTTCGGGCCTCGGTATCGTCGCAAGTTTTCGCCGTTCAGGTTGCGATTGCGCGTTCTGCGGCCTGATGAGAGTTCGGCCCCCTTCACTTCCCGCCCCGTGCGAATGTCAATGTATTTGGCGTCATAGAACTTCTGCAAACTGCGGTCATTCCGCCTGATTTGCTCAAAATCAACCGCCTCGGCTCGTTCCTGCTCACGCCCGTCCGCGATTACAAAGGCGTCGTTGTGATGCGACTTCTCAAGCCCCAATTCAATACGCCCCGACTTGGTGCGATAACCGTAGGTGTGGCTTGTTCCCTCAGCTTCAACCAGTCGCCACCGGATGGTACTCATAAACGTTTCCGGTCTGAACGACTTGATTTCCGGTTGCCAGCCGTAGAGGAAACCGCCGGGTTGGTGGTTCTTTGGAATGTGGCACTTCGTACAAAGTGTAATCAGGTTGTCCGGCCTGTCCGTCCGGTCTTTCTTCCAGAACCCGATATGATGCACTTCCAGTACCTTGTCCTTTGCCTTATTCCCGCAATCCCGGTTCTGGCATTGGTGGTTGTCCCGATGCAGGATGTATTCCCGCAAGTTCCAGAAGCCCGCCTGCTCCCCTTGTTGATATGCTTTCCCCTCAATACCGGGGGTCCTGATCGTCTGAATGTCAAAGTTTGCCACTTCAATGATCGTCCTTGTCACCGGCAGGATGGATTTGATACGCGCTATCAACCGCTCGTGGGTATCCAGCTTGTGCTGAACAGACGGCGCAAGCCGCCCGGCGGGCCGTCTGCGGTTATCAAACCTCGGCTGGCGATACCGTTTCCGAATTCGCCTGCCCCGGCGATACTTCGACCGCTCCGTCAACCGCTCGGACATCCCGTTCAACATCACTACCTCACCGCCGATTAGCTCCCGCTTCGCGGTGACGGCGCTGTAGCCTATCGTCTTGTACCCGGCGTCAATGCCCAGCGTTACGTCCTGCCTGTATCCGCTTGAGCCGTACAGCAGCCGGATGGTGAAGGGTTCCCTGCCAATAATCTCAGCCTGACCCGCCTTCAGCAACAAACGCGCCTTGCGGGGTGTGGTGGGCATCAACGGTTGCCTCTGCCTGTTTTGTACAAATATTTTCACCTTCTACTCCTTCTTTCTTTGCAATCTAATGTCAAGATTGCCACCGTTTCCGGTGTGGCCTACATCGCCAATGTTAAGAATGGTTGTATACAGTCAAAGCCACTTCGCCTACCCTCAGCGATGTTTAAACCTGACCCGTAGTGTCCGGGACTTGTAGAGTATCCCGGAGTACCTATGTTTTCATTCTTAACGTAGCCCCGTCACCCTTGCGGGTGGTGGCTGTGGCTAATCAACCGGGCCTGCGCTTCCGCAAGCCCACGCTTTCAAAGCGTGGGTAGTTGACTGGGGCTGACTGTGTACATTGAATACGGCAGATCTATGATTGTCGCAAAAAGTTTCATCAGTTTAACCTCTTCCGTTGCCGTAGTGTCCGGTAATACTGATCGGGGCAGTGTCAGTGTCAATCAAATTGAATAGATCGTCAAGAACCGGTTTGTCCGTAATTGAGTTGGAATCGGATTCTTTCAGGTCTAGTGATTCCAAATCCCGATTGATTGTCTTGGTATGAACGCGGAAATGGGCGGCCATAGTGTCCACATCACGGACGCCGTTGCGCCACATTTCTTCCAGTTCGGCGCGACGCCTGTCCATTTTTTCGGTTCGGGTCAGGTTAGCTTGTTCCAGTGCAGCCGCGTCTCCGGGGATGAAATCCCGTTTGACGGGGACATTTGCCGGTAAAAATGAAGTTTCAGGCGTTTTGCCATGTTGTAGTTGG
>CAZUCH010000488.1:0-2544 GCA_964619045.1 uncultured Planctomycetales bacterium
GTGGATCAAGAGGTCTTGGGTTCGAACCCCAACACTGGCAGTTTCTCCCACCCTTACCAGCACGGCCAAGCGGATGAAGACCAGAGGACGGGGTCGGCTATCATGGCGTCTTCGACCCTCGGCCGTCGGTTGGCTTTCGGCCAACCCCGCCGGCGGCTAGTTACTTGGCGCCGAGCCCTTGGGTGGACCCTTGGCCGGACCCTTGGCCGGGCGGATCAAGCACGTCTGGCTCGGCAGTCTGCTGCGGTTCTCGCCGCCATGTGCCCAGGATGGGGCCGACGGCGCCCGGCACCTGCCTCATGCTCACGTCGTCGATGAAGAAGTCGTTCTTGTCGAGCGTCGTCTCGGCCTTGAGCACGGCGCGGATCAGCGTGCCGGACCAGGTCGGCGTGACCGGGCCGCTGAGCCGGGTCCATGCTGTTTCGCTCACCTGCGCCGTGGCCAGCGTGAACCAATCCCAGCCGCCATCGGTCTCAATCCCCAGCAGGAACAGGACATCGTCTGTGCTGTCCTTCATCCGCACCCACATGTCTCCGCGGTAAGACAGGTTTCTCTCCACTGCGATGGTCTGCCGCGGCCCGGAATACGGCGCATCGCGTTCCTTCACCTTCAGCCCGTACGTCCCGCTGTGATGGTCATTCGATTCATTCCTGATCTCCAGGTCGCAATCGCCGAATTCCCACCACGGCTCGGGAGCGCCGGTTTCCAGGTTGCCGTTCACGATGATGTTCGGCGGAAACGCCTCCAGCGGCGGCTGGACCGCGACGCTGTAGATCCACACAGATTCGCCGCAGACGCCCTGGCCGTACACACGCACGGGCGCGTTGCGATCGGCGGTAAGACTGTCGTTGGTCTCGTCGACCAGCTTCCAGGTGAAGGAGCCGTCGCCGACTAGCTGTGCCGCTTGCCAGGTATCATGGTCGATGGCGGAGCGAAAGCTCGCGTCGGCGTACATGGCCAGCAGCCCGGCGTCGACCGCCGACTGCGCGTAGAGTTGCGCCGCGGTGCCGTCATGGCCGGCTTCGGCCGCGCGCATTTTCACGCGCACCGCCATCAACGCGGACAGCCCGATGATCGTCACGAGCATTGCCGTGCTGAGGAAGAGAATATACGCCGAGCCGTGGCGCCGAGAACGACTTGTCGTGCGCGTCATGGTTGTAGTCCTCCGTCGCCTGGCTTCGTGTCGGATCCTGGAGAAGCTGCCGTCGGCTTGGCTCATCGCGGCTCCGCCGAGTTGTCTTTCCGTCCTTCTCATCGGTTGGGCGCCAGGGCGACGGTGACCGTGATCCACTCCTCACTGTCGGTCAGCGAGAATTTGCACTTGCCGCTGGAACCGGCGTTCACCAGATAGACCCAGCCCGCACCGCCGGAAGCGGTGTCGTAGCCGTAGCCGCATTTGTCCATCGTGATCGGCTCATGGCCGGGCAGGCCGGGCGCATCGACGGTGATGTCATCGTCATCGAAACCGCCGATGCGCAGGATCAGGCAATCATCCTGCGTCGTGTTGACCTGGGGACACTCTGGATGATGGGACTTGTTCGTGTTCATCGCCGCCGCATGGATCGGGTTGTCCGGTTCATGCCCGGTGAAGCGCATCATCCAGCCGTAACACTTGCCCGCATTCCCCCAAGAGAATCGGTGAGCCCCCGGTTCGGACGCACCGGCCAGCTTCCACCACACGCCCATGGCCAACTGCGTGCCCCCGTGGCTGGCCTGCTCAATCTCCGACCAGCCCTGCCCGCCCGGTGGCGAAAGTAGACCATCGCCGTCCACCACAACCACGGCGATGAGCAGGTCACTCTGCGTCGTACCACCCGGCGTGTTGAGTATGATCGAACCCACGTCTGAATTCGCCTTAGCCTCGGTGAACTCCTCGTACACAACCTCGGGCACGCGGCAAGTCATCGTGTAGCAGCTCGTGTCCTGTCCACCCGGCGTGCCGCCCAGAGCGAGGCAGACGCCGCGGGCGAGGTCGGCGCAGCTCGTGTCCGGCAGGCAGCAGGCCTCGGTCGGCGGCGCCCCGAGCGTGCGCAGCGCGGTGAGCGTGGCAACCGGCAGGTCGTCGCGCGTCACCGTGACGGTGATGAGCTTGGCGCCTTCGTCCCTGGTCTTGATCTGGCTCGGGTCGTCGTCTTCGACGTATTGCACGACGACGTCGCGCCGCCAGCCGGTCAGACTGCTCATTACCGTGCCGTCCTGCTGCTGCGGCGGCGAGGCGGCCCAGCCGTGGTAGTCATCCACGTCGTCGAACAGGCTGCGGTCGCCGGTGGCGTCCTCACCCGTCTCCGGCTCGAGCGTTGCGGTTACCGTGTTGCCGCTGATCAGGATTTCGGTCTCGAGGTTGTCGAGCAGCGTGGCGTCGGCGTAGCCCTGCTGGAGGATCTCGGCCATCAGATCCTGGGCCAACTGATGACCGCTGAGTCGATCGTGGAGCTTTCGCTGCCCCAGCTTGGCGGCGCTAACCGTCTCGAGCGCCGCCACCAGCATGACGCCCACCAGGGCGATCGAGATGACCATCTCGATCAGCGTGAGCGCCCGGCGCGT
>CAZUCH010000489.1:0-2542 GCA_964619045.1 uncultured Planctomycetales bacterium
GGCCGTCACGCTCTGGCCATTGTCGTTTGGTTTGTTGCTGTGGTCGCGGCGGGCGGAGTAGGTCCACGCGTGCGATGTGGGCAAGCGCCAACTGGTAAACCTCGCAGTCCAGGTAGTGATTCGCCGCGCCGGCCGTGACCTTCACCCACCGCTCGGCTGGGGTCTTGCGTCCCTCGCGCACCAGCACCTTATGCTCGGACGCGAGCTGGCGGTTGTAGTCTTCGTCGTCCAGGTCATTCAACTGCCAGGCGTCAACATCGGTGCCGGTCAGCTCGCCGGTTTCCAGGTTCACGACGCCGACGGTCTGTAACACCTTCCCCGCCAGCATGTCCTTGAAATAGCTGGTGTCGATGAAGTGCAACCACACCTCGCGGCGGGCCGCTTGTCGCTTGTGACGCTTCTCGGCGCCGCCCGGCGGCGTGTACGAGACCTTGCGAATCCTGAGCGGGCGGTCCTTGGGCTCGCTTTCGCCCTTGAACGGCTTGATCCGGCTCGGGTCGTTGGCGGCGAACGCGTACACCTCATGCGTACGGTAGCCCGAGTCGATGCCCAAGAGGCGTGGCGACACGGCGGGTTGCTTGGCGTCTTCACAGTGGTACATGCCGTCCAGGCAGTGGGCGCGTAGCTCGTCGAACGTCTGGCAGATGCCGTGCGCGACGCGTTGTGACCTAAATCCGTAGCCCCAGGCTCGCACGACCCAGTAGAAAACGTCCTTTTGCACGTCAGCGGTCGCCAGCAGACACGACGCCCACGCGGGCACGATCCCCACCGGCGCCCCCTCGCGGCTCTTGCTCGCGAACACAGACTCCCTGGCTCGTGTAACCTGCTGCTCGAATGGTTCGCCCATCCACGAATTGCGGAAGTTCATCAGGCCCTGCAAATCGTCGCGCGATCGGACGAACTCCGCTGCTACATCCCAGAACGGAACCCACACGCAGTACAGCGTGCTGACGTGCATCCCAACACGCTTGCCGGCCGGCCAACCAGCATCGACGATCCCGCCGGCGGACACGTCGCGAGCCAGCTCAGCCAGGTCATCGGCAACATCGTCGACGGCCCACACGCCGCGGTTGACGATTGCCGCTTTGTGCCGTTCCTCGATGCGCTCGCTACACGCGATGCACTCGACCCACGCGGCCCGGTGCTTCACGATCTGCGCGGCTTCCTCCCCGGGCGTAGCGGTGCGGTACTTCTCCCACTTCAGTCGGTCGAACGTCAGTCGCTGGAACCGTCCGCAGTGGGGACACGGCACGTAATACGCCAGCTTGATCTCGGACGCGTCCCAAAGCTGGTAGATCATCCCCGTCCGGGTCGTAGGCGTGCTGATGTTCGCGATCTTGCGGCGGTCCTCGTAGGTCTGCGTACGCATATACGCTAGGCGAACAGGGTCGGCCTCGCGGCCCGACCACTCGGTGAACTTGTCCACCTCGTCATTGATGACCACCCTTGCGGGATCGCTCGCCAGCGTGCTCGGGGATCCACTCCAGCCGAGCGACAGGACAAACCCGTTCGCCAGGGTGATGTTCCGTAACTGGATGTCGTGGGCCTTCGGTGTGAACAGCTCGCGAAGACAGGCGGTGTCGCGCAGGAGCGGGATAATTCGCTTGGCCACGATCTTCCGGCCCGTGTCCTCGGACGGCAGTACCAGCAGAATCGGGTCCGGCTCCTGAGCGGCGAAGTACCCGATGACATTCCGCAGCGCCTCGGACGCTCCCACCTGGGCGGCCTTGACGATCGTGAGCTGCTCGACGTCCCGCCGCGTAAAAAGGTCCATCATGCCAACGAGATACGGGGCGACGGCATTCCGCCATGGTCCTGGCCTGGCCGATTGTCGGCGAGTCAGCCGGCGGTGCTTCTCGGCCCACTCCGATGGCCTCAACACCTCGGGCGGGGTCCATGCTCGCCGCTCGGCGGCCGACCATTCCACGCGGGGTTTTGTTGGCGCCGACGTTCTCACTCGACTTGCTCCAAAACCTTGTCGATCCAGCTAGTATGGAAAGTATAGACGCCCTTGTCACGCGTGAGTGTGAATTGCTCGACGTTGCGACAGCTCCGAAGGTTTGCGGACGATTCGACCACCAGCCGGACGCCATTTGTGAGACGAAACGCGAGGATCTTCGCGTGGCAGCGTGCCGCCGCGACTCGTTGCCCACGCCTCAACAGCCCCTCGGCCAGGTGGGTGAATTCGGCGGCGCTGGTCGATTGGAAGTAGGCCGAGCACATGAAGTGAACGCGTCCGATGTCGCCGCTGTCGAGCATGCCCAGCAACTCGTCGGCGTTGGCCGAGTTGAAGCTGAGCGTTGCGACCCACAGCTCGGCAATCTTCGCCGGCGTGGCCAGCCTGAGAACGGCCGGCACTAGATCCCATCCGTTGAAGTTTCCCCGCATAACACAGTGATAGACCTCGCCGGCCTTGGGCAAACGCTCGAGCTGCTTGGCGGCGTTCGCCACGTGCAAGGCGTGCTCGACCCGATGACGCGTTACGCGTTGAACGTGGCGCAGGTTGTCCGGCAGCTCGATAGTCTTGCTCGCGCGTCGGTCG
>CAZUCH010000490.1:0-2540 GCA_964619045.1 uncultured Planctomycetales bacterium
GGATCTTCATATACACCACCAGGCGCAAAAGCATTGCGCGAATGAAAGACCCCGTCCGTCTCAGGCCATAGCAAACTAATTGTAGCTACATCCTCATTCAGCATTAGAGCTTTCGTATTCTCAAAATGGTACTCCATTTCTGCAAGCGTCTTGCGGTCTTTCAAGACAATGATAAGATGCTTTGCACCGGCAAAAGCAAAACTTACCGGATATTTCAGATTAAGATCAGAAATACAAAAATTAAAGTTGTCGAGCAATTTCTCCACGTATTCTTGAGGAGCAATTTCTGACCACGTGTTCGGCGATTGCAAGGTTGCTGAGAACACACCTGCTTCAGATTTTGAAACGGCTACGCTAATCTCGCCCTGGTTCAGGTAAAGCTTATAAGTGCCTTCGCCATAGAGTTCTCCCAACACTGCACCACTTGCAATAGTGGCATGCCCACAGAATGGAACTTCTGTCTCCGGAGCAAAATACCTGATTCTCCAACCATCCTCTATTTGTTTTAAAAATGCCGTTTCAGAATACCCAACATGCTTTGCGGTTTGAAGCATTCTGGTTTCCGCTGGCATCTCATTACAAATCACAACACCGGCAGGATTACCACCTTGGTTGTTATGTGAGAATGCCGCTATTCTTAGCACTTCCATCGATAGTCCTCCTGGGTATGGCTACGTTTTCTTCAGCTGCAAAGTCAGTTGGCACGGACCTGCGTCAGCCAGGGCCTTTTCGTTTTTAGTACTAACTATCCATCAATGGGCCTTGATGCAGATTCGTCGCTCAAATAGGAGCGCTCGAACAAATGGCGACTTTCTGCCGCGGTAACCTGGACACCGAATTCGCCAACAAGAATCCTTCTGAGCTGGTCCGCATTGTTGATTCTCTGTTTTTGAGTGCCGGACTTTGTTATTACCCAATACGCCAGATCACGCAACGATCGAACTTCATGGTCAAAAATAAGCGAGACCACCAGGTGGTTCACAAAGGCGGCTTCGGGGTGTCTATGTGAGTAGAAATGTCCCAGCTCACAGTCAGCTTGACCGTAGCGGGCGAGCTCGAACCTATACAATGAGAAGAAGTCGTCACCCTTGAAGACCTGCATGTGAAACTCGCCGGCGCGGGGCTCGGCAATTCGGAATATCCGATCACCATCTATCGACTCTTGTTTGGACATGCTGACCGGAACCCTCGCTCCAAGGGAGCCGAAACCAACGTCAAGAATGTATCTCCGCTCGTCGAGCTCAACCAATGTGATTCGATGGGTTAAACCGGGATGAATATCCTGATTGTAGATCACGCGTGCAAGATAGAGTTCTACCGCAAAACCGAGCTCTTCCAGGACCTCATAGAACAAGCCATTGTGCTCAAAGCAATACCCGCCACGGCGCTGAACGACGATTCGCCTATAGAGCGATGCGAAATCCAGTGGGAGGTCTTCGCCAAGCCGACACCCTACGCTACTGAAGGCAAAAGTCGCTACGTGCCGCTTCGCAATATCACTTAGAAACTCAAGATCCAGGCTACGATCGTGCAGGTTTAATACCTGGAGATACTCGCGGACAATCTCGGAACGCACCATCAATCTCTCCAATAGCTGAATTTGTCGCTCAAAAAGGCTCCTCTGTATGCCTAACGCCACTAATCAGCCCCGCGCGCCCTTTTGCGTCGGCTGAACTGGCTTTGTTGGGCTTTTTGCAAAGGCTAAGACTTTGGATAGCTATCTATATTAGGGATAATGGCCTTGCCAAGCCAATTGATGGATTGTCCAAGGTGACGCATGTTGGCTAAACCTTCCTCGTCTTTAAGAACCTCCGCTTTGCTATGGCCAAAACCCATATTCCAGTAGGTTGAGCACGGAATGACCATCCTGGACATTTGGAACATGTGGTTGATGGTGTCGTACGCATGCGTGGCTCCGCCGCGCCTCACGGCTACTACCGCTGCCCCTATTTTTCCGGAAAAAGCGTGATCGTTGGCATAAGCAACATAGCCTGCCCTTTCAATCAATGCCTTCAAATCAGCAGATACAGCCGCAAAATAGGTTGGGGAGCCTAAAATCATAGCATCAGCCTTGAGCATTTTGGAAAAGATGTCGTTAAATTTATCCTTTTTAACTGAGCATTCATTGTCTTTATTTTCGAAGCATTTCTCACATGCCATACAACCGCGAATTGCTGTTCCACCAACCTTTACGAGTTCTGTTTTCCAGCCAGCGCCATTCAATTCAGTGAGAACCTCCTTTAGAAGGAGTTCGGTATTCCCCCCCTTACGTGGACTTCCGTTTATCGCTAATGCATACATAACAATCTCCTTATATTGTGTTAAACCCAACGCTGCTAATCAGCCGCGCGGCTTTTTGCGTCGGCTGAATTAGCTTTGTTAGCCGCAGTTCTTTCGGGAAATGACCCATCCTCTGACAGCGAAACCATGCCAATAAAAGTAACTCGCTGAAAAAACGTAATGACCCAAGCCGAATGAATCCCATATTCGCAAAGAACTTGATACTGATTATATTGATATATTGCTTTTACATTGCATGG
>CAZUCH010000491.1:0-2528 GCA_964619045.1 uncultured Planctomycetales bacterium
CGAACGGGTGCAGCACCTGAAGAGTCAGTCCAGGAAAGGGTAGGGCGGCAGCAAAGCCATTTCGTTGGCTTTATGCCTTGGAGCCAGGACTATTAAGGTGTCTTGATCTATACTTGAATTGAAATCGTAGCGGGACAAGTAAGGTTTTTGCTTGACGGCATGATATCCAACATTTCCAAGGGTTTTAATATTTACAGCACCGTTGGACATATCACAAGTTTTTCAGCTTCTTGAAATGCAGGAGGGCATAGCAGCTATCAACGGTTTTGGTCCAAACCCCGCAGCCACAACATGTGGGGGACCACTATGGCTTGTTGTGGGTAGTATCAACTTTTGGAAGCTGGCTTGAACGCACTCATAGGACAATCAGTCTTGCACCGAGCTTTTCGCCGCATCCAATACTGTTTTAATTTCTTGGGAAAGCTCGGAGATATTGAATGGCTTTTGAAGGAACCCGTTGCAACCCCTTTGCATGATTTCGTCCGCCAGCTCGTTGATTGCATAGCCACTGGAAAGCATCACTGGCATTTGTGGTTGGATCTGCCTGATGTAGTCAAACGCCTTGCCGCCATCCATGCCAGGCATGATGAGGTCAAGGATGACCAAATCAATTTCATTGCCCTTCCGTTTGACCACATCAACTGCTTGCTCACCACCGACTGCGACAACGACACAGTAACCCAATTTTTCCAACATCGCCTGCCCCACTTCAAGAATCATCTTTTCATCGTCAACCAGGAGGACGGTTTCCGATCCTTTAATAAGTCGGCCTTCCATGGGAACTTCTCGATATGCTTCTTTGTCTGACAAGGGCAAATAGATGTTGAACGTGGTTCCGTGGCCGATTTCGCTGTAAACTGTGATGATGCCATTGTGATTCTTGATGATTCCATATGCCGAAGCCAATCCCAACCCTGTCCCACGGCCCTTTTCCTTGGTCGTGAAAAACGGGTCAAAAATCCGCTGGCGGACTGATACATCCATGCCGATGCCGGTGTCAGTAACCGAAACCTTTGCATAGCTGCCTGGTTTGGCCTTGTAGGACTGACAGTAGGCATCGTCAAGTGTGACAATTTGAGTTTCCAAAAAGAGCTCCCCACCATCGGGCATGGCCTGCCATGCGTTTACATATAAGTTTAACAGGACTTGCTCGATTTGATTTCGGTCGACCGCAACCACCGGTGGCGGGTTTTTTAGTTTGGTGTGAATGTGAATTTCTTTTTTCATCCGACCGAACATGTTTGCACTTTTCTGCACTAACTCATTGACGTCGGTTGGCTTGACTTCATATTTTCCACCTCTGGCAAAACCTAAAAGCTGCTTAGTCAGATCTGTGGCACTGCGGATGTAGCCTTCAATAGCGTGGATATGTTCCGAATGAGAATGGGAAGGCTCAAGATCGACCGAAATGAGCGAGGCCCGGCCTTGGATTCCCATCAATAGGTTGTTGAAGTCATGGGCAACACCTCCGGCAAGTGTTCCAATTGCCTCCATTTTTTGGACATGCAATAATTGGGATTCAAGTTTTTTTCTTTCAGTTATTTCCCGCGTAACACCTAAAATCCCCACCGGCTTGCCATTCTCACCCAGCATAGAGGAAGCTAAAATTTCCGCCCAAATCGTGGTGCCATCCTTGCGGTACAGTTCGAGTTCAAACCGGTCGGAAATATTATAATCACCTGTTTTAGCGCCATCGTTCATATGGGCTTCCATGCGCTTAAGGATAATTTCAATGGATTGGGATGTAAGAATGTCATTCATCGTTAGTGACGCAGCTTCCTCTACACTCCAGCCTTGAATTTTTTCGATAGCGGGACTAATGTAAGTATAGTTCAGATCCATATCCATGGTCCAAATCACGTCACTGACATTTTCTGCCAACAGACGATACTTTTCCTCACTCTTGGTCAGTTTACGGAAAAAAAGAAGGCTACTAAGGCCGTCTGCGATCCGCCGACCAATCTCATTGAAGAGCACTCGCTCACTGTCGGTCCAGACTCGTGCGTGGGAACACTGGTGTATTCCGAACATCCAGGCGTTGCTGATCTTGGGGTGAATGCTCATGAACATTTGGGACAGAACACCAAATTGTTTCTGTGTGTCAGCTGAAATAGGCTTCTGGTTTCCAGGGCCGAAAGTTATAGGGCCATCGGCGGTCAATGCGTCCACCATGTCGCCTTGCATTGGAGGCGTCATGGGGATGCTCAGCTTCAAGTCCTTGCCACCGGGGTATTCAGAGCGTGTCGACTCAATGGGCACCTTGAAGAAAGGCTTATTAGGATCGCAGGGATACAACAACCAGGCGCGGTCACAATCAAACAGCTTGAAAACAGTTTCCACTACGTTATTCAGCATTTGATCGGGGTCCATTGAACTGCTAGCGGCCTGATTGATGGTTTCCAGGCTTTCAAAAAAGTGAATGTTTTCACTCAGCAATTCCTCGGTCTGCTTGCGCTCGGTGATATCTCGACCAATGGAGATAATGTATTTTGGTATGCCCCCCTCATCATGGATTACAGAGACATTAT
>CAZUCH010000492.1:0-2522 GCA_964619045.1 uncultured Planctomycetales bacterium
CGGGATAGGCCGGGCTCACTTTGCAATAGCCGGGGCAACCCGGGGTCATAGGATGAGCCTGACAGAAAGCGTTGGACAGGCCCTTATCAAAGGACTCATCCGCGGTTTCCGCTTCATCTGTCATCGCTTTTGTAACCGCTTTGCACGCCGGATGGCCATGATGGTCTTTGCAGAACAGCGGGCAGCCGGGATAGGCCGGGCTCACTTTGCAATAGCCGGGGCAACCCGGGGTCATAGGATGCGACTGACAGAAAGCGTTGGACAGGCCCTTCTCAAAGGCCCCGTCCGCGGTTTCCGCCGGCACTGCCACCGGGGCCGAAGGGGCCTGGAAAGCTGTATCAGAGATGTTCTTAACCCCTGCAGAGACGCCGAGATCGCTGGCCGCCGGACCCGCATAGGATACGCCGCTTACTGCCAGCATCATTACTAAGGTAATAAATATTTTCACGCTATACCTCCCGCCGCTCTCAAGATTCCCGGATCGCCGGGTATTTCCCCCTCAACCGCTTGCTGTAATATTATCGCATAACCACCCGGCCATTCCAAGGGCAGAAAGCCCCTTTTCCGCAGGGTCTTTATACCCAGGCTTATTTGGGCCTAAAGGCCAACGGAAGGAAGCGCCTGCCTTTAATTTATAACCTTCCAGCCGCGGCGGGTCAGGTCCCGGAAAATGACGCAGGCGGCTACGGCAGCTATGGCCAGGAATATCAGACCGGTGGACAGCCGGCCGAAGAGGATGTTGCCTGTTCCGAAAAGGACCATGTAGACCATCACGCAGCCGGCGACGAAGTCCAGCAAATTGTTCAGCCCGTCTTTGGGCGGGACCACGTCGGAGGCTTCCCTGGCGATGGCGCCCCACAGGGCGGCGTTGGGCCGCACTTTCCTGTAGAAAGACAGAAGCTTCGCCTTATCCTCCGGCGCCGTAAGAAAAGTGACGAGCAGCCAGGTGATGGTGGAAGCCGCCGTGGTAAACAGCACGGAATACGCGAACTGGCGCGGATCGTCGGAATTCAGCTTTAAAGCGAACATCGCCAGCATAGAAAAGACAAACGAGGCGATCATCGCGGAGATCTCGCTCCACGCGTTTATCCTCCACCAGAACCACCGGAGAATAAAAACACTTCCGGTCCCGGCGCCTATCGCCAACAGGAACTTCCATGCGCCTGAGATGGAACTCTGGTAATAAGTAACAATGCACGAGAGAACCATTAGGCAAAGCGTGGCGGCCTGGGCGGCGCGCACATAATGCTTTTCTTCCTCGTTCTTTTTCCAGAACCGCCGGTAAAAATCGTTTATTACGTATGAGGCGCCCCAGTTGAGCTGCGTGGAAATAGTGGACATATAGGCCGCGGCAAAAGCCGCGATCATAACCCCGCGTAATGCAGTTGGGAATACGGCCGGGTCCATTATCGTCTTTATAAACCCTGATTCCTTATCGGCCAGTCCGGGGTATAGAACAAGGGAGGCCAGGGCGGTCAAAATCCACGGCCACGGTCTCACAGCGTAATGCGCGATACTGAACCACAGAGTGGCCAGCAACGAGTTCTTTTCGTCCTTGGCGCAGAACATGCGCTGCGCGATATAGCCGCCGCCGCCCGGTTCCGATCCGGGATACCAGGTCGCCCACCAGGTCACGGAAATAAAGACGAGAAATGCGATCATCGGCATCCAGGGGGAGCCCATATCGGGGACAAAGGACAGGAAGGACCCGTGGCCCCTGGCGTCGGCAAGCGCTTCAAGTTTTGCCGCCAGCGGCCCCATCCCGCCGCAGGCCCTGACCGCAAAGTAGGCGAGCAGTATGACCATGCCCATTTTCAGAAAGAACTGGAACATGTCGGTTACAAGCACCCCCCAGAGCCCCGAAAGGGTGGAAATAGAGGCGGTTAACAGCATCATAGCGAAGACGATCAGCAGCGCCTGGAGCTTAGGGGTAAGCACAACGCTGAAAAGGGAGATGTCGGAAAAATTAAATATCAGCAGCAGGATCTTTACCATCGCCAGGTTGACCCAGCCGAGTATTATGCAGTTTATGGGGAGGCCCAGATACAACGCCCGGAACCCGCGCAGAAAGGCCGCGGGCGCGCCGCCGTAGCGGATCTCGGCGAATTCCACGTCCGTCAGCACCTCGGACCGGCGCCATAGCCTGGCAAAGAAGAAGACCGTAAGCATGTTGCTCATCAGCATGTTCCACCACAGCCAGTTGCCGGCTATTCCGTACATGGCGACCAGGCCGGTCACCGCAAGCGGGGTGTCGGCCGCAAAGGTGGTGGCCACCATGCTGGTCCCCGCCAGCCACCACGACACCTTGCGGCCGCCGACAAAGAACTCCGCGGTGGATTTTGTCGCGCGGCGGCGGTAGTAAAGGCCGATCAGCAGGTTCAGCGCGAAATATGACGCTATTACCACCCAGTCCAGTTTTGTCAGTTGCATAAGTCAGGGGTTTTTTCTAAATGATATTATAAGTAACCTGAAACCGGATTTAAAGTGGCAGCCAATTGTATCCCCGTAATTGCAGCGATTTT
>CAZUCH010000493.1:0-2519 GCA_964619045.1 uncultured Planctomycetales bacterium
ACACGGAACCGCCCGCCGAGATCGACTCGCTGTCGTCATCGCTCAGGCTGATGGTTTTGCCGCCGGTCGGATCGGTCGGCAACTCGGTGATTTCCTCGGTGCAGCCGACGTAGAAGTCGTTGCCGCCATCGGGCTCGAAGGTCAGCGTCAGGTTGGCCAGGTCGAAGCCGCTCCCGAACAGCTCGGTGAAGAAGTCCGGAACCTGCGGCGTGGTGAACGTGTAGCAATTGCCGCCGTTGTCATCGGTGGCGACGTTACCGGCCTGATCCTCGGCGTCGACTACGTAGAAGTAGGTCGTATTGTCATTGAGGCCGCTGAGGTGCACCTCCTGCGCGGTGACGTAGGCCCCGTTGGCGGCGGATTCGTCGAGGACGCCGCAGGATAGGCCGTAGCGGACGACGCCGGCCGCGGGCTCGTCGATGTCGAAGGTCACGAGGGCCTCGCGGGCCTCGACCTCGGAAGTCAGAACGTTGGAGATGATCGGCAACGTGCAGTCGACGACAGCGGTGGTAGAGACAACGACGTTGACGCCGCCCTCACCATCGTCGGCGTCGATATAAGTGGCGGTGACGGTGTCGCCTTCGGCTACGAAGAGGACGCCGGCGGCGTTGGTTTCGCTGAGGGCAATGGCGCCCTGGAAGAGGCTGGTCGCGGGGCCGGTCTCGGTCAGCAACACTGTCTCGGGTGTGGTTTCGGAGTCGGACTCGATCGTAACCTCGACGGTCTCGATGAGTTCGTCGTTCGTGTTCAGGTCGCAGTCGTTCACGATGATGGTCGCGGCGTCCTCACAAGCGTAGTTCGGGCTGTCGAGCATGATCGTGCCGGCGGAGGAGCAGCGGATGCCGATGCGGATGTAGTAGACATCCTGTTCGCCGTTGAAGGTGGCTGCGTATGCGAGATCGGCTCCGAGGTTGTCGGAGTTCATGTCGAAGTAGTCGCCCATCTTGTTCTGCTGGGGCCAGCCGACGTGGGGGTCGAATGCTGGGCTGAGCACCTGGTTGGGGCTCCAGTTGAGACCGCCGTCCACGGAGGAGGCGTAGTAGAGCTGTGAGTCGTAGCCGCCGGGATCGGCGCGCGTGTCGAGCCAGACGACGTCGATACGGCCGTTGGGGGCGACGGACATGGTCCCGAACCACTGCCAGGCGTTGGTGCCGGCGGCGTCATCGTTGATGCGCAGCGGGGCGCTCCAGGTCTGGCCGCCGTTGGTGCTGCGTGAGAACATGACGTCGAGCGGGTCGGAGCCGGAGGGGTCAACGGAGCTGAGGAGGTAGACGTTTCCGTCCGTGGCGCCGCCGGAGTGGTCGGTCGCGACCGATGATTGTCCGAGCAGGCCGGCGGGATTGGGTCCGGCTGACATTACGACGCTACCGCCGAGGTTCACGCTGGCGCTGGTCCATGTGATGGTCTGTCCGGCGTATTGGGCGTTGGTTGACTTGCAGACGGTGAAGCCCTGGCCGGAGAGGTACAGTTCGCCGTCGGGGCCGACCGAGAGCGTGCCCCAGTACGGGCTGCCGGGGGCGGAAGTGCAGGGTTCGAAGAACTGGCCGCCATCGGTCGAGCGTGTGAAATGGCCGTCACAGATACTGTAGAACGAGTTCCAGGAGGCGTAGATGTTGCCGTCACCGGGGCCGCCACTCTTGTCGATCTCCTGCCACTGCTTGTCACCGCCGTAGGCGTAGGCTCCGTCGTCCCAGGAAGCGCCGCCATCGGTGGACTTGTAGACTTGGCACCAATAGCCGCCTTCGTTGGTGAGGCTGTTGTAGTAGAAGTTCCCGTCGGAGTCGGAGTCGAGCACGGGGTCCGAGCGGAAATGGCCGGGGTTGATGACGCCGGGGAATGTCCAGGACGCGCCGCCGTTGGTGGTGTAGCCCCAGCCGGCCTGGCGGAAGTCACTGGTGATCGTGTCGAACTGACGCCAGCCGATGGCCATCTTCCAGCCGTTGGTCGGATCGACCGCGATCGACGGCTCGTTGCCGGCATCGCCAACGATGTTGTTGCCGAACTCGTCAACGTTTACCTGGACGCTGACGTATCCGTCGCGGCTGATGATCTTGGGGGCGGGCGAAGTTCGCTGCCCATCGCGCGGCACGGGGACGTAGGGATCACCCGGGGCTTCCAGGTGGCCTTGGGCCGCTTTCTCGGCCTCGGGAGTTACCTTGTCGTCATCGTCGGGGGCCTGGGCCAGCCCGATGCTCAACGGCATCATGGCAGCAGCGAACAGGACAGATTGCAGAACGGCGCGGAACTTCATTAGTTCCCTCCAGAAGTGGGCCGCGGCAGGCGACCGAGGTAATGAGAACGGGACGAAGCGATCGCGCGGCGGCAGCGATGACTACCCAGCGACGGACAGAACCGCGTAGCGCGCATACGAAACTCGTCAAACCCCCGACCTAACACCTGCAGGCCCAATCCCAGCCTGCGCATGAGTACGCTAACTCCATGTTATCGAAACCACCACGCGATCTCAAGGGAATACGCGACTGTCGCGTGCTGATTATCCGGACCTTGCGGCACAGGGG
>CAZUCH010000494.1:0-2502 GCA_964619045.1 uncultured Planctomycetales bacterium
CCTGGCCGACCTCGTCCGCAGGCGACGCCACGGCGACGCGGCTTACTACAACGTCAATCGCCACATCAACTACACAAACTACTGCGTCCTGCGATGCCGGTTCTGCTCTTTCTACAGGGCGTTTCCCAAGGGCGGCCATGCTCCACTCTCGCCGGACGGCGTTGAGACGGATGCCTACGAACTATCCGTCGGGCGCATCACCGACTTGGCGAGGGCCGCCCATGCCGATGGGGCGACGGAGGTGCATATCGTCGGCGGGCTGCACCCGGCGCTGCCGTTTTCATACTACACCGACCTGTGTCAGTCGATTCGGTCGGCGTGCCCTGACATTCACATCAAGGCCTTCACGGCGGTCGAGATTGTCCACTTGGGCCGGATCGCGAAGCCGCGCATGACGATTCGAGCCGTGCTCGATGCCTTGCGAGACGCCGGACTCGACAGCCTGCCCGGCGGCGGAGCGGAGATTTTCGACGATCGTGTTCATAAAGAGGCCTACCGATCGAAGGTGGGCGAGGAGGGCTGGTTCGATGTGCATCGGAAGGCCCACGACCTGGGTATCCCCTCCAACGCAACGATGCTCTACGGGCATGTCGGAACGCCCGAGGAGCGAATTGGCCACATGCTGAAGCTCCGCGATCATCAGGACGCCTCGCTCAGGGGCGGCGGTGCGGCGTTCAACTGCTTTGTCCCGTTGTCGTTCATCCCGGAAGGCAGCGATCTGTCGCATCTTCCCGGTCCGACCGCGTTGGATGATCTCAAGACGCTGGCCGTCAGCCGGCTAATGCTTGACAACTTCCCGCATATCAAGGCGTTCTGGATCATGTATTCGCCGAAACTGGCCCAAGTCGCGCTGAACTGGGGCGTGGACGATATCGACGGAACTGTCGTCCATTACGACATCACGCGACGGGAGGGCAGCGCCGGCAGCCGGCATCAGGAACTGACGATTGATCAATTGCGGCGTCTTATCGCCGAGGCCGGCTTTCGGCCCGTAGAGCGGAATTCGCTGTACCAACAGGTGATCAGAGAAGGAGGCGGCTAACGATGTGCGGAGCCGTGCCCCCAAGGGCGCGGGCGGGGCCGGCGTTTCTTCCCATCGAGGCCTGTTGCTTCTGCGAGCGGGGCCTACTTTTTTTGCTTGCGGGGGCTTTGTGCTCGCGGGTTATTCTCGGGGGGGCTCTTTGCGTGGAGCTTCTGCGGGATGGTGGGCAGATTGTCCAGGCGCTGCTTCAACTCGTCGAAGAGCAGGTCGATGGGCCTGTTGAGCTCTTTTAGACGGACTGCTTGGGCGCCGGCGTCCTGGAGACGTTCGGCCTCCTGGAAGGCCGGACCGCGGGTGAGTTGGTACTGTCGCGCCCGATGCTTGAGGTCTGAGAGGATGGACCTTGCCTTGGCGTCCTGCGCGCCGGTGAACTGGTACATCGCCGAGGTCTTGACGACATACTGTTCCCATTCGTCGAGCGGCGGGGCCGGCTCGATCGCGTGAAGCGGCTGCGTGGGTTGCTGTTGCCGGGCAACCGTCGTGACGACGGGTTTCGCCGCGGGCGTGGTCTGTTGAACGCTCGGGTGAGCGGAGTCCGTGTCCGCGGCCGGCGGCTGGGGAGGGGTCGCCACCTGGGGAGGCTGGACGGCGTCGCGTTGGTTTTTGGCTGCGGTCGATAGGACGGCCTTGCGACGCATCTTACCTGTCGTCGCGGGTGGGTGGGCGAACCGCGACGGCCGTTCCATGCCAGCTCGCGACGAAACGCGTTGCAGGGAGCCGCCTCGTCCCATCCTTCGCATCGAGGGCGCGGCGGCACTTCTGCCGACGACCTTTCGGAAGCCGCCCCGGGGTCGTTTTGCGTCGACGGTGGAATCGACGACAAGCCCTGCTCGCCGCGACACGCCTGCGCTATAGGCATTGGTTGCGCCCTTGGCTCGCGCCTGGGGCAGGGAGTCGGCAGCCCGCACGGTCTTGGCAGACTCGTTCTTCGCGGACGGCGTCTCGCCTTCGGCCTTTGCGGGTGGCGTCTCGTCGTCGCTGCGCACGGGGGGCTGCTGGGCCTTGGGCACGCCGGTGGTTCCCGGCTTCGTCGTTCGCACCAGCTCCGGCGCCGCCGGGTCGTTCCTGACAGGCGTTGGGTCGCCGGTGTCGTTCGTGACATCGTCCGCGGCACTGGGCATGGCGACCCAAGCGACGAACAGGGTTGCGGCTGCAAGGATGGCAGTCTTCGGCTTCATCTTCCGTCTCCGTTATGCTGAACGCGCGTGAGCTCGCTTCTTGTGGACTCGCTTCTTGTGAACTCGTTTCTTGCGAGCTCGCTTCTTCTGCGCACGGCTTCGGCGCGCTCGCCCATTAGCCGGTGCGCTCGCTTGCCGTCGGCCCCAACGGGGTCCGAGGCGGTCGCGGCTTTCGCGGCCGCTACGATCAAGTGTTCCACCCTATTGTCCGCGGTCAATGCAGCGAATTCAAGGCCCAGCCACCCCCACGTCCGGGAAACCCCAGCCTCACAGCCAAGAAAC